>JAISII010000087.1 GCA_031262125.1 Oscillospiraceae bacterium
ATTTGTGATAATATAATTAAAATGTAATATTTATATGTAATTTGTTATAAAACAGTGAGGTATGCGGTTATGTCATTAGGTAAAGTGCTTATTGTAGACGATGATTTAAATATATGTGAGCTGCTGAGGCTGTATGTGCAAAAGGAAGGCTTTCAGGTGGAGTTTGCGCATGACGGCGTTAAAGCGGTGGAGGTGTTTCAGCAAAAAAAGCCCGATATTGTTCTTTTGGACGTTATGCTGCCGCGAATTGACGGCTGGCAGGTATGCCGCGAAATACGCAAAAAATCGGATTGCCCTATTATTATGCTGACCGCAAAGGGAGAGATTTTTGACAAAATTTTGGGGCTGGAGCTGGGAGCAGATGATTATATTACGAAGCCGTTTGAGGCAAAGGAAGTCGTTGCGAGAATTCGTGCCGTGTTGCGCCGCAGCGGGGCACAGAACGATAACGACATAAAAGAGGTTGCATATGAAAACCTACTTATTAATTTAACAAATTATGAGCTTAAAGTCAATGGTGCTGCGGTAGATACTCCTCCAAAAGAGCTTGAACTGCTGTACCACCTTGCAAAAAACCCCAACAAAGTTTTTACCCGAGACCAACTTTTAGACGAGGTTTGGGGCTTTGACTACTACGGCGACAGCCGTACCGTAGATGTGCATATTAAGCGTATCCGTGAGAAAATCGACGGAATGTCTGACAAGTGGGAACTGCGAACCGTTTGGGGCGTAGGCTATAAGTTTGAGGTTAAAAACTAATTTTTTTAAGCTGCACATTTGCTTTCGGCTCACAGAGCTTGTGTGTTATTTATATAGTTTTGTGAGCCTGAAAGGCAAATGGTCATAAAAATATAAATGAAAACAAGTTTATTAAAAAAATATGTGGCTTTTGCATCGGTAATATTGCTTTTAAGCTTTACTATTTTGGGCTTTGCCGTAACTGCATTTATGCTGCAATATTTCGAAAACGAACAGAAAGCCGTAATAACAAAAAATTCCGAAACATTTTCTGCATATTGCACAAAGGTTATGGCATACCATAATTATCGGGTGCAAATAACCGAGGACGAGCTTATTCAAACGGTTTATGACAATTTTTCGGAAAGCTTTGACTGCGATATTTTTCTTACCGATGCGTCCGGCGGCATTATGCTTTACAGCTCTAAAGGTGTTGAAGATAAAAAATATATTAACACCTATTTACCAAGGGAGCTTATCAGCACAATCGGACTTGACAACTATTACTCGCACGGCAACCTTAACGGGTTTTATAAAGACGACCACTTAATCTCTATTAGCCCTGTTTTTAACACACAAAACGGGCAGAGAATAATAGGCTATACCGCCACAACCATAGACTACAGCAGCCTTTATGCTATGGCATATTCGGTTATTCGCATTTACATTTTCTCGGCGGTAATTGCTTTTTTGCTGGTTTTTGTAATAATTGTTTACAGCATCAACCGCATTGTTCACCCGCTTAAAGAGATTGCAGGTACAGCACGCTCTTTTGCAAAAGGCAGTTTCACCAAAAAAGTAAGCGTCTACACCAGCGACGAAGTAGGGCAGCTTGGCACCGCCTTTAACGAGCTTGCCGATTATGTTATATCCTCCGAAAATATGCGTACCAGCTTTATTGCCAACGTTTCTCACGAGCTTAAAACCCCGCTTACAACCATCGGCGGGTTTATCGACGGCATTTTAGACGGTACCATACCCGAAGCCGACCATAAAAAATACATTTTAATTATGTATTACGAAATTAAGCGACTATCTCGCCTTGTTTCTTCTATGCTCGATTTATCCCGTATTGACAGCGGCGAAGTTAAAATAAAACTGCAAAAGTTCAACGTAACAAACCTGATTATTAGAACAATGCTTGCGTTTGAAAATAAAATTACCGACAAAAAAATTGATGTAAAAGGCTTAGAAGACATCCCCACAATCGAAGTTGAAGGCGACTCGGATCTTATACATCAAGTTATTTATAATTTGGTAGAAAACGCCGTAAAATTCACAAACGACGGCGGCTATATTCAAGTTTTGGTTACCGACACCGCCTCAAACACCTCTATCGAGATTATAAATTCAGGTGCAGGCATTTCTCCAAGCGACCAAAAGCTGATTTTTGACAAGTTCTATAAAACCGATAAATCCCGTAACGAGGATAAAATAGGTATGGGGCTTGGGCTGTATATTGTAAAAGTCATTATGCAGCTGCACTCGGGTGGCATTACGGTTAGCAGCGTGCCCAACAACTACACTTCTTTTAAAATTTGGCTGCCTAAGCAGTCCACTCTTCCAAAGGATTAACTAATATTATGTCTTTTAACAATGACCCCGACAATTTTAACCCTGTGCAGCAGGGCAACGAGCAACAACCATATGCTCCCTTGCCGCAGCAAAATAATACCGAGCAACCCTTAAATAGTTCTGTGCAACCGCAAGCTTACAGCGGGCAACCTCAACAGGTGTTTTCACAGCCATACAACAACCCACAACCCCAACCGTTTTACAACCCCACACAAGGGTTTTACCCGCCACAAGCACCTTTTTACAACAGCGTTGCACCGCAGCCGTATGCTTACCCGCAATTTTACCCGCAACCACCAATACCACCGATTGTGCCAAAAAAAGAAAAAATGCACGGTGCAACAAAAGCCTTTTTAATTGTATTTTTTGTGCTGCTGGCTGCTCTTATAGCAGCCTATGGTGTTTATCTTGCCACCGAATTAGGCAAAAACAGCTCTTCCTCCGACAATTCTTCGGGTTCGGCACCAAACGGCGAACCTATCTTCCCAACAATGCCGGAAGATGACAGCGAAAACAACTCCCCCGCCCCCGCAAACGATGTTCTAAACAAAAATTACGCCGGGCTTACACTTAGCGATTTGCCTGCCGACAAAACCGACGATAAAAAGTACACCCTGCAAAATGCATATAACAATATTAAAGATTCGGTTGTGGGCATTGCGGTTTATGACCAAGCCGATGTTGGCACAGATGCACTGTCGCTTGAAGATGTTTACGCTCAGGGCACCGGAATTCTGCTAACGCAGGACGGTTATATAGTTACCAATTCGCACGTTTTAAGCAACAGCAAAGATTACTATTGCTATGTTGTTCTGTCTGACGGCACATATTGCCCCGCCGACATTGTCGGGTTGGACGGTCGCACCGACCTTGCTGTGCTTAAAATTGCAAAAACAGGGCTATCCCCCGCAGATTTTGGCGACTATAACAAATGCAATATCGGCGACGATGTTTTTGCCGTGGGCAACCCCGGCGGCATTGAATTCCAAAACTCACTTACAAAAGGCATAATTTCGGCAAAAGAGCGTGTGATTTCTAACAGCTCTACCGTAAAATATATTCAAACCGACGCCGCAATTAACCCTGGCAACAGCGGCGGGCCTTTGTGCAACGCCTATGGGCAGGTTATCGGCATAAACACCATTAAGGTGGTTTCCACTCAATATGAAGGTATGGGCTTTGCAATCCCCTCTACTACGGTTAAAAAAATATGCGATGATTTAATTAAAAACGGATTTGTGCAAAATCGTGTTAAAATTGGTATTACCGGCAGCGATTTTGCTCAAATTGAGCAATACGGCGTTACAATCCCCTCCGGCGTTATAATTATGGTAATTGACGAAGACGGACCGCTTGACGACAGCAACGTTAAAGTTAACGACATTATAACCAAGCTAAATGACACCGAGATTCACTCAATTCAAGACATCTATGCCTTTTTGGCAGAGCACAAAGCTGGCGACAAGGTTAAAATTACGTTTTTCCGTTACGACCCTAACCGCCGCAGCGGTGAGTATTTGAGCGAGAATATAATTTTACACTCAGATGAAGGGGAGTAGAAATTAGAATGCAGGTGAACAAACGCCTGCATTTTTGCTTGCAAAGCATATAATAGCAATATAAATTGCAAATGTTTTGACTGTTTTTAACAAAATTCTCGGTTTTAAAAAAATATTGTTTACTTTTGACTTATGCAATGATATAATGCTTAATGGATAATGTGGCAAACCGCTTTTTTTGGCTTACAAAAAGTGTGTTGCCCTTTGCAAAATTTAGTTTTTATGTTAATGTAAGCCGGAAAGGTAAAAGGCCTTAACTTATGGATTTAAGTCTTCCTACGTTTTTGCAAAATCTTTCAAACCCTCCTTTTTTAATTATATCTTTATTAGTGTTGGGCGTAGTTTTTGTAAACGGCTGGACCGATGCTCCTAACGCAATTGCTACAGCAGTCTCTACACGGTGCATTAAGCCAAAAGCAGCAATTGTTATGGCTGCCGTGTTTAACCTTATCGGCGTATTGGTTATGATGCTGTTAAGCTCTGCCGTTGCCGATACAATTTCAAAAATGGTCGATTTCGGCGAGGTGCCGCAGGGTTCTTCTTCTAACCCGTTGCTGGTGGCGGTTTGTGCTGCAATGTTTGCCATTGTGGTGTGGGCTGTGGCAGCGTGGTTTTTCGGCATACCCACAAGCGAAAGTCATGCACTTATCGCAGGGCTTTCCGGCTCGGCTTTAGCTATGGGCGGTGCAAGCGGAATTAACTGGGACCAATGGGTTAAAGTTATTTACGGTATTGTGCTTTCTACTCTGCTGGGCTTTGTTTTAAGCTTTGTTCTTTCTAAAACTGTTAACTTAATTTTAAAATGGGTGCAAAACACCAGAGCGGCACAAGAAGGCAGCCTTTCTAAAAACGGTGCCGACCGCTTTTTTACTTACGGGCAAAATGTTGCCGCTGCGTTTATGGCATTTATGCACGGTGCACAAGACGGGCAAAAGTTTATAGGTGTTTTTGTGCTGGCTATGTTTGTTGCCAACTCAAGCGGGGCAACTGAGATGACAGGTTCAATCGGGTTGGATGCCTCGAGCCTTTGGCTGATTTTTTTGGTTGCTATAACCATGGGCGTCGGCACTTCTATCGGCGGTTACAGAATTATAAAAACCGTTGGTATGGATATGGTAAAGCTGAAGAAAAATCAAGGCTTTGCCTCCGATTTAGCAGCTTCGGTTTGCCTTCTTATTTCTACTTTTACCGGGCTGCCTGTTAGCACAACCCACACCAAAACAACGGCTATGATGGGTGCGGCAGTTGCCAAACGCCCAAAATCGCTTAATATGAATGTTGTTAAAGAAATGTTTATGGCGTGGTTTTTAACCTTCCCCGGGTGCGGGCTTATTGCATATCTTATGACACTGCTGTTCAGTTACTTATTCGGCTAATACTTATATCAAAAAAACACAATTTTTTGGAGGAATATCTATGTCTGATAAAAACGCAAAAATCAAAAAGGTTAAAGATTCTGATTATTTTGAAATGTTTTATTCAATGGCATTGCAATCTAACAAAGCCGCAATTATGCTCAAAAGCATTTCTCAGGAGCTTGTAAACCTTAAACAAAATATGCTTAACCTGCACCAAATCGAGCACGAAGCCGACATTATGCAGCACGAGCTTTCAGAGATTTTGCACAAAGCGTTCATCACCCCTATCGAGAGTGAAGACATTATGGCACTTGCCAAAGCTATTGACGATATTACCGACTGCATTGAAGACATTGGCTGCTGCTTTTATATGTGCGAGATTAAAACTATGCAGCCCGCCGAAGCACAGTTTATTGACATTATTGTTGAAAGCACCGAAATTTTAAAAGACGCCTTAACCGAGTTTAAAACCTTTAAAAAGTCCAAAAAACTGCGTGAGCATATTGTTGCACTTAAGAACTCCGAATCTAAAGGCGACATTGTTTACCGCAAAGCGGTGCACGACCTGTTTTTGTCTACCACCGACCCAATCGAGATTATTAAATGGCGTGATATTTATGAGCTTTCGGAACAATGCTGCGACCTTTTTGAAGAGACTGCAAACATCCTCTCTGCCGTTGTTTTAAAGAACTCGTAATTATAAATTTTGTTAAAATTAACACAAAAAATTGTTTTTAAAAATATACAAAAGCCGCTGCACTAAACTAAGTGCGGCGGCTTATTTTTAATATTAAAAAATATTCACCAAAACATTAATTTTATATTGTTCTAAAACTAATCTCGGTTAAAGCAATCTCGGCTGAAGATTTTTTGTTTAAACTCTTCAATTTCGGGTGTAATTCGGTTGGCAACAATAATACCGCTTGCATTTGCAAAAGCCTGCAAATCATCATAAAACACGCCTAAATTGTCATCTTGTTTAATCAAAGGTTCATATATCAAAACCTCTCGCCCTTGCGATTTTATAATCTTAATAACATCCACTACAGCACTGGCTCTAAAACTGTCGCTGTTTGCTTTGGCGGTTAACCTATAAAACCCGATTGCACCGCTGCAGCTATCCATAATTTTTTGTGCCATATATTCTTTTCGCAATTTGTTCGATTCTATAATGTTCTTAATAAGCACAGACGGTATTTGGCTGTAAATAACCGCCAATTGCTGAGAATCTTTTGGCAGACAATAACCGCCATAGCCCAAAGAAGGGTTATTGTAGCCGTCGCCTATGCGTGGGTCGTAACCCAAACCGGTAATAATTGCTTTGCTGTCCATATCATTCTCTAAAGCATAGGTGTCAAGCTCGTTAAAAAATGCTACCCGCATTGCAAGGTATGTGTTTGAAAACAGTTTTACGGCTTCGGCTTCGCTCGAGCTTGTTTGTGCAAACGGAACATCGCAATTTTCGTAAGCCTTTTTAAACAATTCCGTAATGCGTTGCCCAACAGCCCCCGTATCGCCAACAACAACCCTTGTAGGGTGAATAGTATCGTACAGAGCTTTGTTCTCCCTCAAAAATTCGGGAACAAAAATTATGTTGTCGCAGTTATATTTCTCGTTCATCCGCTTTGTAAAACCAATCGGAATTGTAGAACGAATAACAATCACGGCATTGGGTGCAAATTGCTTTGCATCGCTAATAACACTCTCTACATTTGTTGTGTTAAGCGGCTGCCCCTCGCCCAGCGAATCGGTAGACACCGAAATAATAACAACATCTGTATTAGTGTATGCTTTTACCTTGTCGTCCGTAGCATATAAACGCTTAATCGTTTCTTTGTCCAGCAAATCATTTTCTTCCGACGGTAACTCGAACGGCATTGTTGCATTGTTCACTTTTTCAATTTTGCTTTTGTCTATGTCGAACAAAACGACTTCATTGCTTTTTGCAAACAAAACAGCGTTAGAAAAGCCTACGTATCCAATTCCAATAACTGCTATTTTCATCGTGTTTAGCTCTCCTCGTCAACTCTTTTTACTGATAATATTATCTTCACAATTTCGCAAAAAAACTCATTATATTAATCAATTATATTATTTTTTTAAAAAAATCACAAGAAGTATGGGACAAAAGAGCAAAAAAACGGGACGAAATTACTGTTATTACTTATCCTTTTTTAAAAATCATTTTTATTTTTATTAAACAACTATAAAAAGCAGGAGAAGTGTAGAACATTGCAATTTGAAGCTTTTTTAAAAACGATAGCCCCTTAAACATAAGTTGCCTGTTTGTATGCATATCGTCCTTAAATAACCTGTAATACTTTTTCTTAACATCTGCAGATACCACAGAACTTGCAGCAAGCCCCGCCGCTACGTGCAGTGCTGCCTGCATACGGTTAATAATTGTCGGTTCAATCAAATCAGTCAGATTGTGTTCTTTAAAAAACTCCTCACGCTCAACGTATATATAGTATTTGGACACTTTCTTTTCAGAAAACTCCGATTTTCTAATACTGCCGCTCCTTTGAAAATAGAAATATAAAATTTCATCATTAACAGCAACTGTATTTGAGAAGTATAACAGCTTATACGTCAATCGCCAATCTTCATAAACAATACCAACCTTAAAACGCAGTTGATTAAACAAATGTTTTTTAAACAGCTTGTTACAAACAGTATGCTCAATATATTTCGGATTATCGCACACTAACTCCATAGCTTCAAGCCCCGGCATAACTTTGTTTTCGGGAGATAATGTAAAAACTTCTTTGCGTCCGTCCTCCCAAATTTCGTAATACCTAACAGTCGAAATGTCGGCATTATTATTTACCGCCGTATTATACAACACTTCAAGAAAAGTTTCGGCAATCCAGTCATCACTGTCAATAAACGAAATATACTCGCCGTTCGCCTCATCAATTCCTGTATTTCTTGCCGCCGATAGCCCTCCGTTAGCTTGATGAATCGTCCTAATTCTATCGTTTAAAGCAGCATATTCATCGCATAACTTTCCGCCGTTATCGGTTGAACCGTCGTCAACAAGAATAATTTCAAAATCTTGGTATGTTTGGGCAAGAACACTGTCAACACACCGTTTTAGGTACTTCTCAACATTATATACGGGTATAATAACACTAATCATAATTTATTCTCTCTTCTTTAGTATTCTAAATTAAGACAACTACGATATCAGTCTATCGGAAATCGAAAGTTTTTGTATTTAAAAGCAGTTTTGCCGGTGGCACAGCTGCAAACTTGCAAAATGTTTCATTTTGCAAAGAGGAGGAGCAAGGAAGCAGGCGATTGACGTTTTTATTTATAAAAACGTCGGAGCAAAGCGTACTTTGCTCCGACGTGGTCCGAGTGACATGACTTGAACATGCGGCCTCTTGACCCCCAGTCAAGCGCGCTACCAGCTGCGCCACACCCGGATATGCAACATTAGAAATTATAGCATAATCAAAAAATAAAATCAAGTGTAAATTTCAGGTTTTTCTGCTTTTTTGGCAATTTTTACAAAATTTGATTTTTTTACTGTTTTTTTGTTGATTTTTTGCAACAAAAGTATTATAATTATTAAGAATATACGATCTATTACGAAATACCCTACAATTACACAAAAAGAACCATTTTTAACATACAATTTCAATGCTCTGAGAAAGGAATTGTTCTAATGAAAAGACAATTTTTAAAATTTATCTCAATTCTTATGACTATTGCTATAATAATGCTTTTGTTGCCGTCGGTTTCGGCAATTGTGGTTAACAAAAGGGGAGCCAGTACTGCTGTTAATACAAATGTTTTAGGAGATGTAGACGGCGACGGCATACTTGCAATTGCTGATGCAACACTGTTGCAAAAACATTTGGCAATGGTTGAAAAATTGTCGGAACAAGCTTTTAAACTTGCCGACATTGACCAAAACGGCACAGTAGCCATAGATGATGTTACAACAATACAAAAAATTTTGGCAATGCTTTTGCCACCCCCGACGCCTGCAACACCCGCAACGCCCGATACACCAAACATTACCGTACCCTACTATTGGCGTTTAAACCTAACTAAAGCAGCCGACGATATAAATACAGCTATGGAAAATTCCGGGCAAGTAAAATCTTCGTTTTTATTCTATACCGATTCGCACTACGACAGCGGAGCAAAAATGGCACCAACCTTGCTAAAATGGCTTTCTCAAAGCACCGGCATTAACAAAACATTTTTCGGCGGCGACATTGTTCAAACCGAATCCGATAATCCCGAAGATATGAGCTACCTGTGGGATTGGCGTAAAGACCTTGAGGGCTTGCCAAACCACTACAGCGTTGTGGGCAACCACGACGACGGCAACGAGGTAAACAACCGCTTCAGCGAAGAATATATTTACAGCTTTTTGCAAGCCCCCGAGGCGAACGACGCAATTGTGCGTGATACAAGCGGATTGTATTATTACATTGACGACGAAACCGAATACACCCGCTATTTATGTCTGGACACTGCCTATCAGGGTGCAACTTCACAGCAGATTGCATTTGTTGAAAACGCACTAATAACAACTCCGGCAGGCTGGAACATTATCGCTGTTTCTCATATCTGGTATGATAACGACTACAGCACCAATCCCCCGATTATAACCGAATTAAGTGGTCAAGGTTCAACCTTTGTATCTATGTTTGACAGCTATAATATGCGTGAAGGTATTTTCGCCTACGGCGATGGTATGGTTAAACTTTGCATAGGCGGGCATTGCCACCGTGATTTTTATGCAGAGTCGGACACCGGGATTCCGATTGTTCTTGCACAAACCGAGGGCTTTAATACACGTGACGAGAAAGCATATGCGGGCACAATTTCCGAGAGCTCGGTCAGTGCAATTGTAGCTGATTTTGACCAAAACATTGTTCATATCATCCGTGCCGGGCGGGGCGAAAGCAAAGAAATTAAAATAAACCACCGCACAACGTCCGCAGCCACAAATATTCTCCCCATTGCGGCAGAACTTGACGGCAGCATATATAACGCAAACGGCACACCGGGTTACAAGCAAAACACCCGCTGGAGCGGCAGCAGCAATGCGGAACAAACACAAATCGGCACTTATTTAACCGGTTGGTGGGAGCTTAGCAGAGCATCGGATATTTACTACCTTAAAAACTTTAATATTACCGATTCTACGCAAATATCCGTTATCGGCTATGACCCTGTTACACAAAAAACTTCTGCTAACGGCGGTGCACTCTTTGAATATTATTGTACACCCATATGGGATATAAAAACAGGAAAATTAGTAGGCTTTAGTTCAAATGTTGTTGGCACATTGTTCCGATTTGAGATAAAAAACGGTGCAACCATAGGCGAAGACCCGGTTGTTACAAAAGGTAAAATTTTATACTAAAAAGCGAAAGCTTTAAAAACAATAAACATCCCCGCCTTCTCTTTTTTTAGAGTACGGCGGGGTTTTTGCGAATTTTTAACTTTTAAAAATTTTTTAAAAAACTTATTTCGGCAGCATAGTTTCGGAGTATTCTACACCCAAACCATAGGCACCGCCGTGTTCTTTAACAATTGCCATTACTCCGTCGTAGGTGTCTTTGTTGCTCCAATCCCGCTGGAACTCCAGCATAACCTGCTGCCATGTAACAGGTTTAACCCCCGCTTGCACCATTCGCAGCACCGCCATATTGTGGGCATCCTGCGTTGCACCGCCGCTTGCATCGGTTACGGCATAAACGTCGTAACCGTCGGCTTTCATACTCAACGCAGGGAAGGTAACGCAAGCCTCGGTCCATAGCCCTGCAATTATTATTTTTTTGCGTTTTGTGGCTTCTACTGCGTTTTTGAGGTTTTGGTCCTCCCATGCATTAA
Organism: Oscillospiraceae bacterium; assembly: GCA_031262125.1. Classification (GTDB taxonomy): domain Bacteria; phylum Bacillota; class Clostridia; order Oscillospirales; family Acutalibacteraceae; genus JAISII01. The sequence goes on from JAISII010000087.1 coordinate 11,093, forward strand.
TAAAAGTACGGTCTATGGGCACAAAGTCGGGGTATTGCTCTTGAATTTTTGAATAGGTGTAGCCCGAAAAGCTTTGTGCCTCGATAGTGGTTATTATGCAAGGCACATTAAATAGCTTTGCCGCCTTTGCCAAGCCTGTAACATTGTTTTCAATAACGCTGCGGGGAGCACTTTCTACCCCGAAATACATTTGCGGCTGGTGGTCGATTATTAAAATAACCGATTGCTCCGGGTCGAGTAATGCCTGTTGATAATTTCTCATTTAGAAAACCCATTCCTTTATTAAAAATAATTGTGTTCTTGCAGTTATTTTTAGCCGGAACGGGTTTTTTATTCACTAAACATTGTTTATTATTTTAATAAAAATTTTACTTAATATATTACTTAAAATTTTAAGTAACTATTGCAGCAAAATTGCGGTGCTGTTGGCGGGCAAGGTATAATTGCTAAGTGCGTTTTCGTCAACAGTATTGCCGTTTAAAACATCCCTAAAGCTGCCGCCGTAGTGCTGTGATAAATTTAAAGTATGCGGGGTGTCGGCTGCATTTAAAATTACTACAGCTTTTTCGCCCTCAAACTCTCTCTCAAAAACAAACGGGCGGGCATACTCAAGGTACACCTGCTTATAGCTGCCGTATTTTAAGGCACGGCTGTCGGCACGGGCAGCAGCACATTGGCGTATATGCGGTATTAAGCCAAAGCTGTCGGCGGGCTGGTTTTCAAAGTCTATATACGGTCGCAGGGGCAAATCGCTGTATTTTTCACGCTTGCCCTCTATTCCCCATTCGCTGCCGTAATAAACCGAGGGCAGCCCCGGCAGCGTAAACAGCAGAGAGTAAATATTTTTGAGGTTTGCAGTGTTGTTAAGCACACTTCTAATTCGGTTAACATCGTGGTTGTCGGCAAAATTAAAATGCGGCAGCCCAAAGTCGGGGCGTTCTTGTGCAACTGTGTGGGCAAGCTCGAAAAGGTTATTATCGTTATGAGCCGAAAACAACGCCTTATATAGCTTATAGCCCGTAACGCTGTGCAGCATTTGCGGGTTAACCCATCGGGTATATTCGCCCATATCAACCTCGCCCATCAGCCAAAAATCGTCCCTTATGCCTGTGGTTACCGTCCGCAGCTCCCGCATAAAGTCAAAGTCCAGCACATTGGCGGCGTCTAATCTCATACCGTCAATGCCAAACTCGGTTATCCACATTTTGCTTGCTTCTAACAAATAGTTTTTAACCTCGGGGTTTTGCAAATTAAACTTAACCAGCTCAAAATGCCCTGCCCACGTTTCATAAGTAAAATAATCGCCATAGGGGCTTTGACGGTTAAAATCAACTCCCTTAAACCAGCTTGCATAGCTGCGGTCGCCGTTGCAAAGCTTTTTAAAGGATTCAAAATCTCGCCCGCAATGGTTAAAAACACAGTCCATTACTACGTTTATGCCGTTTTTATGGAACTGCTGCACCAAAGCCTTAAATTCCTCGTTTGTGCCAAAGCGGTTGTCTATTTTAAAATAATCGGTAACGTCGTACCCATGAGATTTTGCTTGCAAAATCGGGCTTAGCAGCACGGCGTTGCAGCCTAAATCTTTAATATGGGGTATCCAACGGGCAATTTTGTCAAAGCGGTGTTCCAAACACGAATAATCCTCATTGTTATAGGGTGCGTTGCACTGGGTTGTAACATAAATATGGTAAAAAAACGCATCGTTGTACCAATATTTCATTTCTTTTTGTACCTCTTTTTTAAAATTTACTTTCATGTATTCCCCTCACCTTCGTCGGGGGAAAGACTCCGTTTAATTCTTTTTTCTTAACTTATATTTTTATAGTCGGTTGAGTAAAGTCAGTGCCTATCCGGCTACTTAAAATTACACTTTTATTATCTGTTGAGTAAAATCCAGCCCGCAAGACATACTCTTTTCCGCCGCCAGCCCGAAAACATCGGTGGCTTTTATGTCAATATCAAAAAGCTCTTTTGCCTTTTGGGGCAACGCAGCATAACCGTCGGCAACATTTGTTACAACCGGCAAACGTGCTGTATGCTTTAGTTCTGCCAACACCTTTTCGCCCGTTTTGTTAAAGCCCAAAACTCGTATATACTGAACATCCTCTGCCTGCATTTGGGCAGTTATGCCCAACAATGCACAAACCAAAATGCGACGCAAACGTGCCATTGTATAGCGTTTGGTTTTAACCTTTTCTAATATTTCGTCCACATTGCTTGAAGTGCGGATTGCTTGGGCAATGCGGTTTTCCAGCCCCTCGGTAACGTCGGGCAAAGCGGCAAGCTCGCTCAAGCCCATTGTACGCAGTTTGTAAAGAAGCGGGGCTTGTAGTTTTTTAAAATCGGCTGTATTCGCAAGCAACTCAATTGTGTTTTGCGGCACAAATTCAAAGGGGTTTAGCTCTGTAGTCTGCTCTGCAAGCAACTGCCGTATATAGCTTGCCGAAGCAATGTTGCCCATCGCTTTTGTTGAGTGATGCTCTACCCCAACACGCTTGAAGGTTACGGGCGTAATTTGCGTAGCTGCGTTCTGTAAAGCTTTGCAATACTCCAGACCCAAAACATTGTTAGGGCTGCCCAAAAGGCTTGCATATTTTTCGCCGCAATGGGTATCAACCGCTGCTTGCAACGCCTTTGGGTAGTAGCAACCGTCTGCCATTTGCTTTGCAACCTCTTGCTGCACCTGTGGCAAATCCACTGCCTGTACAGTCTGCAACAAGTCGTCAATATCGCCGCACTCCGAGCCAAACGCCAGACTGTTCACACAGCCTAAAGCATCGGCAATTGCAACCCCGGCACGGGCATAAACCTCGGCACAGCTTACGGCAAAAACAGTAGGCAGCTCAATAACAATATCGGCACCGTTTTGCAACGCCGCCCTTGCTCGTGCAAATTTAGAAGCTATTGCAATGCCGCCACGCTGCACGAAGTTACCGCTCATTATAGCAACAACTGCGGTGTTTTGCTCGGCAATTGTGTTTGCTGCGGCTGCCTGTTTTATTTGGCTGTTTAAATAAAGATGCCCGTTATGAAAAGGATTATACTCGCAGATAACCGCCGTAATATGCACAACTACACCGCCTTAAAAAACTCGCCTACCACTAAAACTAAGTGATAGGCGAACCATTTTACTTTTTTGCAGAATTAAACGGCACGAATAACTTTGCCCTCGGTACGCAAGCAACGGGTGCAAGCATGCACACGCTTGGGCGAACCGTTAACTATAGCTTTAACTCTTTGAACATTCGGCTTCCACGCTTTGTTAGAACGCCTGTGCGAGTGAGAAACCTTGATGCCGAAAGTTATTCCTTTACCGCAATAATCACATTTTGCCATGCGGATACACCTCCTTGAAAACGGGAATTTTATCTCGGGGTAACATACCAAAAAACTTTGCCGTATGCTTTTGTTGTCTATCAAAACAACTCCCGAACAATTAACTAACTAATAATAACAGAACTTAGCAAAAAAAGCAAGTGTTTTTATTTTTTTGTTTTTAAAATTTTATTATGCACAAGTTTATGTTAATTTCAAGCTAATCACTCTAAAAAATTCGGTTTTATCGAACTTTTAAGCTTGATATTAAAGTTTGCTTGCTGTTTAAAACTCTTTCCAATAGCTTATTTGCCGTTTGTTAAACTCATCGTCGGGCTCTTTTGGCTCTTGCCGCAGCTCTTCGCCCAAAACAAATTCGTCCTGCAAGCCTTTTTCGGGGGCACGCTCACGCCTACTGCCGGCTGCACTTTTACGACCGCTGCCCGATTTTGCACGGCGGCTGCTTTTTTTATAGCCTTGCTTTTGCCCCGCCTTTGTACGCCAAAGCAAAAACGCATAGTAGCCGATAATTATAATTGTAGCGATATAATCAACAGTCAGCACAGCCTCGTTGCCGGGGTACAGCTGCAAGAGGATATACTCAATCAAGCCCCAAACCCCTCTAAACACAAGGTACACCGCCACAGGGGTAAGCAGCTTAACCTTGCTGTAAAACGCCGTAAAAAGCAACAGCCCGCACGCCAAACACACAATTGCAGAAATTATAGCAAACGCCATTTTCAGCACCTCTTTAAAATAATCGGTCGAACAAAAAACAAATGTTGTCAGGTTAATTATACAGGTTTTTGTTGTAATTTGTCAAGGTGTATTATTTTGGGGGTTGGTGTTATGACTGTAAAAGTTGAATAAGAATATTTTTCAATTTAAAAGCCAAATCCTCTTGGTTGTCATAAATAACGACAAATCTGCTTTGCAAATCAAACGGAACCTGGTTTTCGACATGGGATATGAGAATTGTTGGCTTATTCAAAGAATGAGCAATACCTAATTCATAAAACACATTCGGATTTCTTCCATTCAAATTTGCGATTACAATCCTTGCTTTCGTAATGCACTTAAGTGTATGTGCAAAAATATCTCCTAAAACTGGTTCTTCATCCCCACGCAAAACTTTAAATTTCAAATCATTACACGTTTCCATAATGGTTTTGTAATCAGTTAAACTATCAGAATGAAATGGAGTTAACACAAAAATCAAACTTTTATCAATTTCAATATTTACTACATTAATATTATACTGTGCTAAGAAATTTGAAGGCGATACATCACCATTGTTAGTAATATTTTTGTTATGAGATGATAAAACGAGATGATTAACCTCCTCCCATCTTTTCTGAGATGACAATAGTTGATCCGACAACTCAGCAATTTTTTGTTCCAAATAGCTTCGATCTGAATCAAAATTGCTGTGAACAGAAATATTTATATTGCTATCATCTTCTTTTAATCTATTTTTTATTTTCTCATTTAATCTTAGTATCCAAGTCGTTAAAAAAACGATGAGCGTTAGAATTAATAAAAATATAATCAGAAAGATATAAGGATCGCTAAGACTATTGTAGTACATCCATGCAAGCAATGCGTCAAAAGTTACCGGCGTTATAAATACCAACGCCATAATCAACACTGATAAGGTTATAATCGTTGGAATAATAATCGAAAGAGGCAAATAAATTATTTTATTAATTTTTTTGTGTTCATTTGCTTGTATTGCAATCTTTTTCATGTTTTTTTTCATGGCTACACCCCCAACATTAACGATATAATTATCGATATAGTCGAAACAAAATATGTGAATATAATTCGTCTTCTGGCTCTTCTTTGTTCTCCAGCAAACCAAACGTTTACAGTGATTTTAAGTTCTGGAACTATGAAAAATATGACAATTAAAACCGCAAAAGTAAAAAGCAAGTTCAAAATTATAATATTTATTGATTCGTTTGCAAACGGCTTTTCGGATAGCAACATAAGGGTTTTAGGTATAGTATAACCTATTGCCACCATTAATAGTTCACTTGGAAATTGAATAAACTCAGTCAAAATTTCTTTTGTTTCAAATTTCTTTTTAGTAACTGCACATTTATAACGTGCCGGCAAAAAATATTTTACAAAAAAAAGAAGTATTGGTAGAATCAACCCTAATAAAGATATTAAGAATTTCATTTACCATCCCCCCTTCAATAAATATATGGTTAATCATGTGCCAATATCATGATACCTCATCCTACCACACTTAGCCAAATTTTTCAATCCCTTTGCAACAAATTCCCTCAAAAATATTCAAAAAATTCTCAAAAACAAAAAACAGACACAAAATCAACTAACACAAAATAAAAATCTTAATTTTAATTTTAAACGCCAACAAAAAAACAAACTTCCAATTATCCCTCACAGGTTAAACTTTTTTTGAATATTAATATTACAGAAGGAGGTTTTGTTTTTGAATTATTATATTTGTTCTGACGGACGTTGCTATATAGTTGAGTCTGAAACATACGAAAACTGCAAATGTATTACCTGCCCGCCGGGGCCACCGGGTATGCGGGGTGCCACAGGTGCTACCGGGGCAACGGGTGCTACAGGACCGAATGCTCTTTCTTCGGCAGAAGTTTTTGATATACAAGCCCCGAAATACGACTACCCTATAGGGCAAACTTTGATTTATGAAGCAGTTGCCTATATTGTAACCGAAACTCCCCAAAGCGGTGTTCCCGGTGAATCGGACAGCTATGCAATACTGGAGATTTACAGCGACGCTCCGGGGACTTCCGGGGCTACAGGTGCTACGGGAGCAACAGGGGCTACAGGAAGCACAGGTGCGACAGGCGAACAAGGCATACAAGGCTTGCGTGGAGCGACAGGAGCAACAGGGGCACAGGGGATTCAAGGCGTTGCCGGAACGGTAGGTGCTTTAAGCGGTTCTTATGCTTCGTACGATGACTTGATTGCCGCACACCCGACCGGGCAGCGTGGCGATGCCTACTATGTTAACCCCGATTTATACATTTGGGACGACACCGCTGGTGATTGGCTTAACATTGGGCAAATTGCAGGCCCGCAGGGGATTCAAGGCGAGCAGGGTGTTCAAGGCGAGCCCGGTATTACAGGTGCAACAGGAGCCACAGGTGCAGACGGTGCAACAGGGGCTGACGGAGCTACAGGTGCAACAGGTGCAACAGGTTTGCCGGGTACGACGGGAGCGACAGGTTCGCAAGGAATACAGGGGTTGCAGGGCATACAAGGTGCAACCGGGGCAACAGGTTTGCCGGGTACGACGGGAGCGACAGGTTCGCAAGGAATACAGGGGTTGCAGGGCATACAAGGTGCAACCGGGGCAACAGGAACTGCCGGAGCGACAGGCTTGCGTGGTGCTACAGGTCCGCAGGGCATACAGGGTTTTCAGGGCGAAATGGGTTTGCCCGGAGCAACAGGGGCTACAGGCAGCACAGGTGCAACAGGAGCTACAGGCGAGCAGGGCTTGCAAGGCATACAAGGGTTGCAAGGTTTGCAGGGCTTGCAGGGTGTAACCGGGGCAACGGGTGCGACCGGTAGTACGGGTGCAACAGGAAGTACAGGAGCAGACGGGGCTACAGGTGCTACAGGAGAGCAAGGCATTCAAGGAATACAAGGTGTTCAGGGCGAAATCGGCGGCACGGGAGCAACGGGAGCTACAGGTGCTACCGGGGCGACGGGGGCAGACGGTGCGACCGGGGCGACAGGCTTGCAGGGAATCCAAGGCGTACAGGGGATTCAAGGCGAAACAGGTGCTACCGGGGCGACGGGCGAAGACGGTGCAACAGGCAGCACAGGCGAAGACGGTGCTACGGGAGCAGACGGGGCTCAGGGAATACAGGGGATTCAGGGCATACGGGGCGAACAAGGTCCGACAGGTGCAACGGGTGCTGACGGTGCAACGGGAGCTACAGGCGAACAAGGCATACAAGGGATTCAGGGTGAGCCGGGTCCGACAGGCCCACAGGGGATTCAAGGTGAACAAGGTGCAGTTGGCACATTAGAAGGCTCGTACCCGTCGTATGAAGCGTTAATTGCCGACAAACCAACAGGTGTGCGTGGCGACGCTTATTATGTAAACCCTGATTTATACATTTGGGATGACACGACGGGTGCTTGGGTTAACGTCGGGCAAATTGCCGGTCCACAGGGGATTCAGGGCGAACAAGGTATACAAGGCTTACCCGGAGCTACAGGGGCAACAGGTGCAGACGGAGCAACAGGGGCAACCGGCGAACAAGGCATACAGGGAATTCAGGGTGAGCCGGGCGCAACAGGTCCACAGGGGATTCAAGGTTTGCAGGGTGCTACCGGGGCAACAGGGGCTGAAGGAGCTACAGGTGCTACAGGGGCAACGGGCGAAGACGGAGCTACGGGGGCAACAGGAGCACAAGGCATACAAGGAATACAAGGCGAGCAAGGTGCTACCGGGGCAACCGGGACTGACGGCGCTACCGGGGCGACAGGTGCAGATGGTGCAACCGGGGCAACAGGTGCCACAGGAGCTACAGGAGCACAGGGTATTCAGGGCTTGCAGGGGATTCAAGGCGTTACCGGGGCTACGGGAGCTACAGGAGCAACCGGGGCGACAGGTGATACGGGGGCAACAGGCGAGCAAGGAATACAGGGCATTGCCGGAGCTACAGGTGCTACCGGAGCGACGGGTTCTGTAGGAGCTACGGGTGCTACAGGTGAACAGGGTATACAGGGAATCCAAGGTGTAGCAGGAGCTACAGGGGCACAGGGCGTTCAAGGTATTCAGGGCGAGGACGGAGCGGACGGTGCAACTGGGGCAACCGGGGCTACAGGTCCAACAGGGTCGCAGGGTATTCAAGGGGCAACCGGGGCGACAGGACCTCAAGGGATTCAAGGTGTGCAAGGCGTTAAAGGAGCAACCGGGGCTACGGGGGCAACAGGAGCACAGGGTATACAAGGTGTTCAAGGTGTTAAAGGCACTACCGGAGCAACGGGTGCTACCGGGGCGACCGGTTCGCAAGGAATACAGGGAGCTACGGGAGCTACAGGGGCGACCGGTTCGCAAGGAATACAGGGAGCTACGGGAGCAACAGGAAGTACAGGTGCGACAGGACCTACGGGACCTATGCCGACAATGACTTATAGCGTTGTTACAAACACTGCCACTGCCCCGGCAGGCGGCACAGTGCTGAGCTTGACGGCAACCTGCCCAAGCGGCACACAGCTTTCAAGCGGCGGGTTTTTAGAAAACGATAACAGCGGCGATGTTATTTTTACCCGAAGCACACCATTGTTTTCGTCAAACGGCTGGCAAGTTACGGCGAGAAACACCGCATCCTCTCTTTTAGGTGCTTCTCACCAAGTTACTTCGTATGCAATTTGCGTAAAAACAAGTTAGTCTATTCTTAACAACAATAACCCCACCGCAAAATTCATATTTATTGATTATGAAAATATGAATTGCGGCGGGGTTTTGTTTGTGTAACAGTTTTTAATGCTTGATAATAGAATTTGAATATGATATGATATTTGCATAAACCGTATAAATTGTAAAGGTGATGCAAAATGAATAAATCCGATATAGAAATATATCAAACCGAAGATGGGTTAACAAAAATTGATGTTCGGCTGGAAGATGAAACTGTCTGGCTGACTATTGACCAAATGGCGGCTTTGTTTGGCAGGGATAAATCCACTATTTCACGACATATTAAAAATATATTTGAAGAAGGCGAATTACTTCGAAATTCAGTTGTTGCAAATTTTGCAACAACTGCTGCTGACGGAAAAGTCTATCAAGTTGATTATTACAATCTTGATGTTATCATTTCTGTAGGCTATCGGGTGAAATCCTTGCGAGGCACACAATTTCGCCAATGGGCAACAAAGCGATTGAATGAGTATATTCGCAAAGGCTTTGCAATGGATGATGAACGCTTGAAAAGCGGCGGCGGTCGTTATTTTCGAGAATTGCTCCAGAGAGTGCGGGACATTCGCAGCAGCGAACGCAATTTATATCAACAAGTAACAGACATTTATGCTACTTCCATTGACTATGACCCAAAATCAAATCTTACAAAAGATTTTTTTGCAACCGTGCAAAACAAAATGCACTATGCAGCACATAAGCACACAGCAGCTGAGATTATTTTTAAGCGTGCGGACAGCGAAAAAGCAATGGTAGGAATGACGAATTATAAAGGTGATTATATAACAAAAAGCGATGTGGTTATTGCTAAAAACTATCTGACCGAGCGTGAACTGCAAGTACTTAATTTACTTGTATCCCAGTTCTTGGATTTTGCAGAATTGCAGGCATTAGAAGAACACGCTATGACAATGTCGGACTGGTTAGCAGAGCTGGACAGGCAGTTGCTGGGCAACCGGCGGGAGCTTCTTTCCGGCAAGGGCGGCGTTTCTCACAAACAAGCCATTGCTAAAGCCGAAAAGGAATTTGAAATTTACAGACAAAAAGAAATGAAACAGTTGGAAAGCGATTTTGACCGTGCGATAAAAGAATTGAAGCATAACCATAAGGAAAAAACCAAAACCGAAAAGTGATTTAACAACCCTAAGCGAGTTAACAGACTAACCCAAATAACCCCGTCTAAAATTCATATTTGTTGATTACAAAACATGAATTGCGGCGGGGTTTTGTTTATGTATGCAAACCGGCGGAGCAACTAAAGAGCAAACTGACATAATGTTCGGTACTTTCAAAAAAATATTATTTTACTATTGACAATAGTGTGTGATATACAGTATAATGATTTCGAGAGGTGATTGTATGTTCGAATCAGAACGTATACAGAGCTACATCACAGAGCTTAGGCGTGGTAGCTTAGTGCTTGCCGTTTTGGGTGCTTTGCAACAGCCGCATTACGGCTACGCCCTGCTGCAGGTGTTGCAGGGCAAAGGAATTGAAATTGAAGCGAATACACTGTACCCGCTGTTGCGGCGGCTTGAGGGACAAGGGTTGCTAACAAGCGAGTGGGACACAACGCAGTCCCGTCCTCATAAGTTTTATTCCATCAGCGAAAACGGCAAGTCGGTTATGACTTCTTTGCTTGAGGAATGGAACAAGTTGAGCAAACAAATTGCAGCTATTTGCAAGGAGGAAAACACATGAACACAATGATAGAGCGTTACGTTTTTGAGGTGGCAAGACGTTTGCCCGAAAAAGAACGTGAGGATGTAAAGCGTGAACTCACGGCTAATATTATGGATATGCTGTCCGATAACCCAAGCGATGAAGAAATTGCGGGTGTCTTGAACGAACTGGGCGACCCAACAAAACTAAGCGAGAAATACAGGCAAAATCCCCGCTATCTGATTTCGCCCGCCGTCTTTGAAACATATTTACGTGCGATAAAAATTGTGCTGCCGATTGCGGGCGGCGTCTGCTTTATCCTCGGCTTTATATTGGGAATTACCGAATTTATTACAGAAGCTCCGAGTGCAGTTGGCATTTTCGCTGAAGCGTTTGCTAAGGGAATTTCGCTGGGCTTCAGTGCGGTTTTTCAAGCTCTGTTCGTTACGACAGTCGTTTTTGTTATTGCAGAGCACAGCGGTGCAAAAATTAAAGAGAAGTCCGCATTATGGACAGTGGATAAGCTGCCAAAAGAATTGCCAGATGATAAAGCACGAATTCCGCTATCGGACGGCGTGGTTGCCCTTTGTTTGACGGTGATATTTTCGACACTTGCGGTTATTATTTGCCTATGGAGGGAGCCTTTCGGTAATTTTCTTATATTGTTTGACAAACCGCTCACAACTACTTTAAGCGATGAGTTTCTGACTGCTTGCGTACCGGTGATTATTATTACGGCGGCATTTGGGATTGCAGAAGCTATATTGAAAATCGTCCACCGCAGATGGAGTATTTCGGTTTGTATGGCGGCTATCGTCAATAACCTCGTAGGGTTTGCAGGATTTATCTATCTGATTACAAGACCGAATATACTATCCGACGAGTTTGTTTCTTTCATCTATGCCCATGCGGAGGATTTTGGTGCTCTCGATGTTATCCGCTTAACCCTTTCGGGTAATACTAATATTATTCTGATTATCATCGGTGGTTTAGCGGCAATAGGTGCAATTTTAGGCTGTGTATCGGCTGTGGTTAAGACGGTAAAGGCATTAAGTAAATAAATGTTCTTGATTGGCTTTTGGCATAATGCACAATTTTTTATAGCAAACTTGAACACCTCACTCTTAAACTTTTTATTGTTAACTTTAACATTTTTGTGCATTGAAGTGCATAAACTATTGACTTTTGCGTAAAATATGCTATAATGTTTATAAAAAGGAGGTTTTGCTAATGAGAAAATATATAGAACGACCCGAATATATGGCAGAACTTATGTCTTTTCGTGATAAAGAGCTTATTAAAGCGGTAACGGGAATTCGCCGCTGTGGCAAATCCACACTTTTCGATTTGTATATTGCCCGCCTTAAAGAACAAGGCGTTGAGGACAGGCAGATTATCAGAATCAATTTGGAATACCCTGAATTTGACCATCTGACAACCTATAAAGAGCTTTATAATTATGTAATGGCACAATTGCAAACAGACCGCCAAAATTATATTTTTATCGATGAAGTTCAAGCTGTAAAAGAATTTGAAAAAGCCGTTGACGGGCTATATGTACGCAAAAACTGTGATGTTTATATTACCGGCTCTAACGCTAAACTTCTGTCGGGCGAACTGGCAACGTTACTTTCGGGAAGATTTGTGGAAATAAAGATGCTTCCGCTTTCATTTAAGGAGTATATTTCTGCTGTTGGTGATAAAACCGATTTGCTTATAAAATATCGCAATTATCTTGAAGACAGCTCGTTTCCTTATTCTTTGGAACTGAACAGCAAAAAAAATATCCGCTCTTATTTAAGCAGTTTGTACGATTCTATTATTTTGACCGACATAGTGGAACGAAAAAAAATTAATGATGTTACGGCATTAAAAGCCATAACACGTTTTGCTTTTGATAATATAGGAAATCTTACTTCTGCCACAAAGCTTGCCAATAAAATGGTATCGAGCGGCAAAAAAATTTCAGTTCATACGGTTGACAATTATCTTAACGCACTATGCGAGAGTTTTATTTTGTACCGTGCCACTCGTTTTGACATAAAAGGCAAGCAACAGCTGGAAACGGGAGCAAAATATTTTGTTGCCGACATAGGGCTGCGTTATAATCTTTTGGGCAACCGTAACGCCGATGCGGGGCATATTCTTGAAAATGTAGTGTATTTGGAGCTTTTACGGCGTGGGTACGAAGTATTCGTTGGCAAAGTAGGCAGCACCGAAGTAGACTTTATTGCAATAGGCGAAAACGGCGAAGAGTATTATCAGGTAGCATATACCGTAATAGACGGCGACGGCAAAACTTTGCAGCGTGAGATTGCACCGCTTAACGCCATCCACGACCACAACCCAAAATTTCTATTAACAATGGACTTTACCCCTAATGCCTCTCATAACGGCATTAAGCAAATAAATGTTCTTGATTGGCTTTTGGCATAACTGCACGGATTTATAACACAACGGAAACCTCGCCCCATACTTTTCAACCCGAATAACCCCCGCTTAAAATTCATATTTATTGATTATGAAAATATGAATTGCGGCGGGGTTTTTGTTTATGCTAACAGTTTTTAATGTTGAGAATACTTCTTCTAAATGGAAAATTATGCGGTTTTTTAGCCTTAATAAAGTTATAGTCAGCTATGATGAGTCATGCGATATTGCAATACGCAATGTAAGCTATGTTTGCCGCAATGGCAAAATTGATTGGCAATATGCCGCCAAAGCCTTGGGGCAAGGGCGAAATTGTGTTCTTGCACCCGAGCAGCTTTTGCTGCCTCAGGGGTGCGGTATAACCCGCTTTTTGGGGCAAGAGTATTATTCTATTATGTGCTGCAACTTCTTTTTTGCCGTTCTGAATCAGGCGGCCAAAATCGGTGATATCAGCCGCCTTAAAATAGGGCTGTATGATGAAACAGGAGCTTTTGCAACGCTTTTAAAAAAGCTATTGGGCTATACATCTAACCTGCGGGTGCTTACAAAAACACCCGAAGTTTACGGCAGAGAAAACTCAAAAATTTTTGAAGAAACAGGTGCATCTGCAATGGTTGGCACTACGCCCGACTTTTTGCGGCCGTGCAAAATCATTCTTGCCCCCGGCAAAATATCAACACCTTTCGAGGTTGAAAACTCAAGTGTTATGCTAACCTCTGCCAAACCAAATGCAAGCCTTTTTTGCAGAGTTTTTTATTCTTATAAAATTGAGCTGCCCAAAAAATACAGAAAAGCAAAGCCGCAATTTTTAACCGATGAATATTTTGCAAGCGGGCTGTTTTCGGTTGGCGGTGTTTATAAGCTTGGCGGTATTGTGCCTGAATTTTGCTCAGGTGGGAACTGTACGCAAACCATAGCTTCTTTGGCGGAGGGGTTGCAAGGAGAGTAATTTTAATTTATGAATAAAAACGGATTTAGTGCTTGAAACCGCCGTGTTTTTGTGGTATTATTCAAATAACTTACAGAGAGATTTTTGCAAATATTACGGAGATTTTATTTTTTTATGGACTTTTTAGTAACCTCATTTAAAAATAACCTTGACGCTTTGGCGGCAAAATTGCCCGAATGCAAAAGCGTTGAGGTTTTTACTTCTTTTAAAAATTCTGCTAAGGTAGACATTCTAAAGCAAATTCAAGGCTATTTGCGGTTTGAAAATTTTTGCATCGTTTTTATTTTTGATGCCAAAACAATGGACCCGTTTTGTTTTAATGCACTGGATTATAAAATTGTGTTTAAGCCCGATTATCTTGATTTTAAAAATTTGGACTTGCCTGAGGGCAACGAAATTTTAGTTAAAGAATTTAATAAATACGGTACAATGGTGGCAGAACTGTCAGAAATTATAGAATCGCTTGAAGAAAGGAAGGACGATACAGAACCCGACCTGTTAATTAGGCAAAAGCTTTATAACGTGGGTTTTTATGATATTTACCCGCTGTTTTCGATATATGATATTTTGAACCTTTATAATATTGACGACTTTAATTGCTATGCCGTTCAGGGCATTGTAAACGAAAAACAAATTGAAAATGCCATTGAATGGTTAGGCGAAGGTTTGCAAAAATATTTGCCGCAAATTTTAGAAATAGCCGCCGATAAAAACCGGCTTTATAAACTTTGCGATTTGTTTTTTAGCGATGTTAAAACTTTTAGCAAGGATTTTTCGCCTTATGGTACTCCGCTTGATGTTATTTTAAAATATGATAACAATATGATTGATTTAAAATATTTTTATGATATTTATAAACCACGTTTGTTAACCGGTGCACATTTTAAACTGCAACAAGGCAAATTTGCAAAAGGCTACAAAAAATTGGCGGCAACAAAAAAGTTGCTTTTTTATGAGAAGCGGCTGCTTGAATTTTTAAAAAGCACCGACTTCTCTCCCCCGCCTTTTCTGCCGCAAAGCATAAAAGAGCAAGCCACTGCGGCACAGGGGCAAATAAACGGAATTAAACCGTTGATTGCAGTTTTTATCCCATATATCCCTTATATGATTTTATGTTCACTGCCGTTTATTGGGTTGTTTTTGCTTTTTACGTTTATTATAACACGGGATGCCTTAATTTGCCTTTCGCCGGATTTTATTGGTGCAGGTATGTTTCCGGGTTTTATAATTGGATTATTGCTTTGTTTTTATTCGGCAGACTTTTTTTACAAAAAGCTGTTTAAAAAAAGCTATGCCCAATTTGCCGAAATTGAAGAAGCGGGCGGCGGCAAAAGCACCGCAGTTTTTTTAAGAAGATTTTGTGCGGTTTTGGCTGTTATATCGGTAATTTTTGTTGCAATGCTTGCCAACCAAAACATAGCTTTTTATGAGGACGGATTTTCGGACAATAGTACATTTTTTGCATACAGCGGCGAGTTTTACCATTATAACGAAGTTGATTATGTTAAAGCTGAGCCATATGCCGACTTTGACGATGTTAAAACATATACTTTAATTTTTAGGGACGGCAAAAAACTAAATATAAGCGAATTTAGCTTTATTGGCGGCTCGATTATTGACACCGAAGAAAAAATAAAGAACGAAGTGCTGCCTCTGCTGCAACGCAAAGGAATAGCAGTTATTAGTGAATAAAC
>JAISII010000108.1 GCA_031262125.1 Oscillospiraceae bacterium
AGAAATAATAATGCAGAATGCTCGTCGCAACACGCCCTTTTGAGCTTGTTTTTGCACTTTGTGCAAAAAGCTACGCTTTACGGTTGGTTGCTCCTCTTTGCAAAATGAAACATTTTGCATGCAGCGGCTACGCCGCATTGTCTAACCTCTAACCTCTGATTTCTGACATCTGGTGTGGGATGTCGGCAACGCCGACAGGGGGAGAAAGCGAGCGACGCAAGTCGCTTCTAGCCTCTTGCCTCTTGCATCTTGCATCTTGCCTCTTGAAGGACAGGGGGAGATTGCGAGCGACGCAAGTCGCTTCTAACCTCTAACCTCTGATTTCTAACCTCTGGAAGGACAAGGAGAACACAAAAATGACCCCAAAATACAATATGACATTGGAACAAAACATATTTGTAGCAAAGCGTAATATTGTTGACTATATCTATAAAAGTGCACAATTAGAGGGGCTGGGCGTTACCTACCCCGACACCGAGGCTATATTTAACGGTATGGCTGCCCCCGGCGTTAAAGTTAACGACATTATAGCGGTTAACAACTTAAAACACGCTTGGCAATTTTTGCTTAACACCTTAGAGCCACCGCTTGATTATGCCTATCTGTGCAAGCTTAATCAGCTTGTTGGCGGCGGTAATCTTATTTATAACGCAGGGTATATTCGCACTTTACCTGTATCTATAGGCGGCACGAGTTGGAAACCTAAAATGCCCGAGCAGGACGATATTGTGGCACACCTTGCAAAATTTCAGACGATTGAAAACGCTACCCAAAGGGCTATAGAGATAATGCTGTATTGTATGCGTGGTCAATTTTTTCTTGACGGCAACAAAAGAACAGCTATGCTTGCCGCAAACAAAGAAATGATTTTAAGCGGGCAAGGGATAATATCTGTGCCGGTTGAGCTGATTGTGCAGTTTACGCCGCTGCTTGTTAATTATTACGAAACAGGAGAGCCGGACAAACTCAGAACCTTTATATACAACAACTGCATAGATGGGTTGGATTTTGATAAATAAGAAATAATAATGCAGAATGCAGAAATAGTTTTATACAAAAAACTTGTACACGAACCACCCTTGTTTGCAAACCCCACAGTTAAGTTTTACATATACAAACCCTCTAACCAGCCCCAAGCCTCGGCAAAGCAGAAAAATTCCCCTCCGTGGAGGGGTGGCAAGGCGTTAGCCTTGACGGGGTGGTTTGCAAACAAAGGGCGAGTTGCGACGACGGGGTGGTTTGCGACGCAAGTCGCCCTTGCACTAAAGAAAAAAATCGCAGGTAAAAACTATGAAACCGAACTATAAAGGCTATTTGTACCGCAAAACCTTTACATATCAAGGCAAAAAATACCAAATTACCGCAACCGACGAAAAAACTCTGATGCGAAAAGTAGTTGAAAAACAACTGCAATTAGAGCGTGGCGAAATTGTGGTAAATAAAAACACCACCGTTGCAAGGTGGGTGCAACAGTGGCTCGAGATTGACAAAAAACCCGCTGTGTCGGCATCAACCTATTCTAAGCTTGTTTCTATCGTTAATAATCATATTGTGCCGTATATCGGCAATTATCGCTTGTGCGATGTGCAACGGCAAATGCTGCAAAAGCTGCTTAACGACCACGCCGGTGGCAGTTTTTCGCTTTTAAGCAAAATTAAAATTTACATAAAAGAAATATTCAACGCCGCCGAACGTGATGAGTTAATTATCAAAAACCCATCTCGTTTTTTGGTTATGCCCGAATTTACAAAAGGCGAAGCACGAGTTCTGACCGACGAGGAGTACCGAGCCGCCGCCCAACTGTGCAAAACTCATAAAGACGGCTTGTTTTTTGAGTTTATGCTGAAATACGGCTTGCGTCGGGGCGAGGTGGCAGCCCTAATGTGGTCGGACATCGACTTTGATAATCAGTTTTTGAACATCTGCCGGGCGGTCGAATTTGTAGGCGGAAACCCGCAAATTAAAGATACCACAAAAACCCCTGCGGGCAACCGTGTCATCAAGCTAAATATCGAATTAATCGAACTTTTAAGAAAAAAATTAAAGCAAAGCGACAATATTTACATTTTTACCGCTGCAACGACGGGCAAACTGCTTACCGAAAAGCAAATTGCCCGCAAGTGGTCAAATTTTAAGCGAGAACTCGACATCGTTTTAGGTGCAGAATTATATCGTAACGAAATCGTCGAAACAAAGCTGCTGCCGGGTCTGCATATGCACTGCCTGCGGCATACGGCAATTACAAATTTGGTGCTTGCCGGTGCCGATTTAAAAGATGTGCAAACCTTTGCCGGGCATTCGGACGTGCAGACGACCCTCAACATTTACACTCACGTCAACAAAAAGCAAGCCGCCAAGCGTGTGTACGACATTAGTGGGCTGCACGAAAAATCGGGGTGAAGTTTTGGTGAGGTTAGCTCCATTTACACTCACGTCAACAAAAAGCAAGCCGCCAAGCATGCGTATGCTATTAGCGGGCTGCACGAAAAATCGGGGTGAAGTTTTGGTGAGGTTAGCTCCATTTGCTCTCATTTTATCAAAAAGCAACCCGCCAAGCGGGTGTACGACATTAGTGGTACTGAGAGTGGTACTTAATTTTAAATATCCCGCAAATCCGCCATTTATCGCTATTTCGCAGCTGATTTGTAATCAGCAGGTCGGGGGTTCAAGTCCGTCCACCAGAAATATCGGCGTTTATCAACCACTACGTGAACATTAAATAAAAAAGCACACTGCAAAAAATGCAATGTGCTTTAAAGTAACTACTTCAAAACCTTTTTAAACCGCTCAACCGCTTCTATAGTGCTCTCTCTGTCGGCAAAGCTTGTAAGGCGGAAGTAACCCTCGCCGTTTTTGCCAAAACCAACGCCCGGGGTGCCTACAACCTGTGCATTGTTAAGCAGAAAATCAAAAAACTCCCACGAACCCATATTGTTTGGGCACCTAAACCAAATATAGGGCGAATTTACGCCGCCGGTGTAATAAATGCCAAGCTCGTCAAGTGCGGCAGATATGATTTTTGCGTTTTCTTTATAATAAAGCAAATTTTCTTTAATCTGCTTTTGCCCCTCGGTGCTTAGTGCGGCAGCCGCTGCCTTTTGAATAGGCCACGAAACGCCGTTGAATTTTGCACTTTGGCGGCGGTACCACATTTTATTCAAACTCTCGCCGTTAATAATCAGCTCTTGCGGAATTACAGAAAAGCCACAACGTGTGCCTGTAAACCCGGCGGTTTTGCTTAGCGAGTAAAACTCAATTGCACATTTTTTGGCACCTTCTACAGCAAAAATGCTGCGTGGGCTGCCGTCGGTAATAAATGCTTCGTACGCCGAATCGTACAATATTACGGCGTTGTTTTGCAGGGCATAATCTACCCACACTTTTAAAGCATCGTGGCTGTAAGCAGCACCTGTGGGGTTGTTTGGCGAACACAAATAGATAATATCGGCTTTTACGTTAAAATCGGGCATTGCCAAAAAACCGTTTTCTCGGTTGCTGTCGGCATAAATTATTTTACGCCCCGCCATAATGTTAGTATCGACATACACGGGGTAAACGGGGTCGGTAACCAAAACTATGTTATCCTGCCCGAAAATGTCGCCAATGTTGCCTGTGTCGCTTTTTGCACCGTCCGAGATAAAAACCTCGCTTGCGTCAAT
>JAISII010000154.1 GCA_031262125.1 Oscillospiraceae bacterium
GACGGGCTTAACATCAAGCCCAACGGAATATATGCCGATTGCACAGCCGGGGGCGGAGGGCACTCTGCCGAGATTTTAAAGCGGCTGCAAAACGGCAAGCTGATTATGATAGACCAAGACCCCGACGCTATTTTGCGGCTGACCGAGCGTTTTAAAAACAACGCAAATGCGGTTATTATTAAGGGTAACTTCGGCTATTTTAAACAGATTTTAAACGAACGAGGGATTTATCAGGTAGACGGCGTTTTGATGGATTTGGGCGTTTCGAGCTATCAGCTGGACGAGCCGGTGCGAGGGTTTTCGTTCCACGAAAATGCCGATTTGGATATGCGAATGGCAAAAGTGGGCAAAACAGCCGCCGAGCTTGTGAATAAGCTGCCTTATGAAGAGCTGCGAGGCATAATTGCAGTTTTCGGCGAGGAAAAATACGCAGTCTCGATTGCAAAAGCCATTGTAAAGCAGCGAGAGATAAAGCCCATTACCAAAACATTAGAGCTTGCCGAAATTATTAAAAGTGCGGTGCCGCAAAAGGTGCGAAGAGAAAAGCACCCCGCCCGCAAAACATTTCAGGCACTGCGAGTGTTTTTAAACAACGAACTTGATATGCTTGCCCAAGGGTTAGAGCAGGCGTTTGAATTGCTCTCGGTTGGGGGGCGTTTGGCGGTAATTTCTTTCCATAGTATGGAGGCAAGAGCCGTTACCAAAAAAATGGCAGAGTGGACAAAGGGCTGCACTTGCCCGCCTGATTTTCCGATTTGTGTGTGCGGCAAATTGCCGAAAGCAAAGCTGATAAATAAAAAGCCGATTGCACCGTCGGAAGAAGAAATTGAAGCAAACCCAAGAAGCAGAAGTGCAAGGCTTAAAGTTTGTGAAAAGCTTATTTAAATAAAGTTAGAATTTAATTTTTTCTTTTTTACAAAAGAAAATGGGGCAAGCTTAAAGTTTGTGAGAAACTTATTTAAATAAAGTTAAGTTTATTTTTCTTTTTAACAAAAGAAAAGCGGGCGTGCGAAAAATTGCGTTAAAACAGAAATATTATTATTGTTATTATTGAAATATTGTTAAAAGGCAAAAGCAAAAAGGCTTTTGCCTTGCGGGCAAACAGACCTGCGATTGTTATTGAAAAGGAGCATTTTTAAATGCGGGAAGAACCAAGGGAAAAAAGCCGCAACTACGGCGGCAGTGCCACCTACGGCAAAAGCGGCAAAATAACAGGCTATAACGAGAGTGTAGCTTACGACATCAGACTGTTTGACGACGATTACGGCAAGCAGTCGAAAAGCTATGCCGATTCTCAAAAAAACCGGCAAGCCGCAAAAGTGCAAAACAACCGCAGCTCGGCAGCCCCAAAATTGCAGCCGAAAAGAAAAGAAGCTGCACCGCAGCAATCGCCCCGCAAAAAAGCCGAAATAGTAAAAATCCCGCAAAAAGAGCTTGATAAAGTAAGACGCAGGCACCATAACCCGTTTTTGGTGGCAGGCGGTTTCTTCACCATCACTATTGCGGCGTTTGTTATGGGTATGATTATTTTCGGCTATGCACAGGTAACCGAGCTTAACCAAAAAATAAGCACGGCAGAGGCAACCTTGGCAGAAAACAAATCCTACACCACCCAGCTGGAAATGAAGCTGCAAGCTAAAGACACCCCAAACGCTCTTGAAAACTATGCACAGGACGAGTTGGGTATGATAAAAGAATCAAACGCTCAGCAAGAACAAATTGTGCTATCGCAAGGCGACAAAGCCCAAATTATGGAAACACAGGGCGACGATATTTTCAGCAGAATAGGTGCGGCGTTCTCGGAATTATGGAATTAGGGAGTTTAAACAATAAACCTTACACTGTCATAAAACTGCAAAAAAATAAATAATATTAACTAAGCTATTATGCACTCCGAAATTAAGAGTGCATATTGCATATATGGAAGATTAGGGGAATACGCTATGGCAAAGGGGCCTAACCAAAGGCTTTGGCAGCGAACAATTATTTTAATGTTTATATTGTTCGGAATAGGGTTTACGGCTATTATTGTGCGGCTGGGCTATTTTCAGCTTGGCATGGGCGAGGAGCTGCGGCAGCTTGCCATAGACCAGCAGCTTAAAGATACCGTTATAAGTGCAAAACGGGGCACAATTTATGACAGCAACGGCGATATTCTTGCTGAGAGTGCCAGCGTTTGGCGTGTTGTGCTTGCCCCGGCATATTTTGAAAATGACGAAGAACGTGCCGCTATTACAAACGAGCTTGCAAAAATTCTTGATTTAGACCAACAGGACTTGTTTGAAAAGTCGCAGCAGCATATTTATTATTCCTCTGTAAAACGGCAGATAGAAAGCGACAAGCGTGCGGAAATTCTTGAGTTTATAGACAGTATTAAGGTTGTGGACGGCAAGGTTAAAATTGCAAAAGAACTTTCGGCGGCTGAGGAAGAGCTGGAGGATTATTCTGCCGAGCAGCGGCTGAGGCAAACAATCGAGTTAATCGACGATTATAAAAGATATTACCCATACGACAGATTAGGCTCTGCCGTGCTGGGCTTTACGGGTGCAGATGACCAAGGGCTTGAAGGGCTTGAAGCTTACTATGACGACACACTAAGCGGTACCCCGGGCAGAATTATTACAGCAAAAAATTCTAACGGGACCGATATGCCCTTCCAGTTTGAACAAAATGTAGAGGCACAGGCGGGCAACAACATTACCCTTACAATCGATGCGAGAATACAGGCGATTGTAGAAAAATATGTTACCCAAGCGGTTAACGATAACGATGTTCGCCACCGTGCGGC
>JAISII010000009.1 GCA_031262125.1 Oscillospiraceae bacterium
ACGCTTATTAAAGACGGCAGAATTTATATAGACAAAAAAGAGCTTGAAAAATTTAAAGACTTGGAGTAACTCTTTAAAAAGCGTTGTTTTAAAAAATAATTAAGCAATAAGCCAAAATAAGAACATTTTCACAACTCTTAAATATTATTATTAGTGCTGTATAAAAACTTTTTATCAGTCAAAAATAATATTGAAAAGGAAATCCGGAAGAACATATTACCTCCGGCAAAAATATTGGAGTGTGAAAATTAATGAATATTAAACGTGGAGACATTTATTATGCCGATTTAAGCCCTGTGGTTGGCAGCGAGCAAGGCGGAGTGCGACCTGTTTTGATTGTGCAAAACGATGTAGGCAACCGCCACAGCCCCACGGTTATTGCCGCCGCCATTACAAGTCAGCACGGCAAAGCAAGCCTGCCTACGCATATTTCTATCAATGCATCGGGCAGCGGTTTGCAAAAAGACAGTGTTGTGCTGCTGGAGCAGGTGCGAACAATCGACAAACAGCGTTTAAAAGAAAAAATGGGCACCATAGACACAGGCTCGATGAACCAGATTAACAATGCAATTTCAATTTCCTTAGGGCTCAGCGGCTAACTGCCCGTAAGACTATTTAGTTGCATATAATTCCACAAAAACACAACTCCCCCGCTTTTTTAAAAAGGC
This sequence comes from Oscillospiraceae bacterium, assembly GCA_031262125.1. Taxonomy (GTDB): domain Bacteria; phylum Bacillota; class Clostridia; order Oscillospirales; family Acutalibacteraceae; genus JAISII01. Next base: position 669 of record JAISII010000009.1, read on the forward strand.
GAGGGAGTTTTTGTGTGTATTTTTAGTTTTGTTAAGGTGCTTTTTTATTGATTAGTTGTTGTAAACCTATACCTAAGCTTTTAAACAAAGCAAAGGTAACTGCAACCTCGCACGGCAGCAAAATGCCACGGGTTATGCAGCGACCTGTTACTGTTGCCCAAAACGGCAAATCGTACATAATCGTCAGCCAAAGAGCCGACAGCGGGATTTCTACCAGCAAAGTGGTTAGCAAAAAGCAGACAAACACCCGTATTATTGTCGGCTTGCGGCGGTACAGCACAAAGCCCGAAATCGCACCCACCAGCAGCCCGTTTAGCGTAAACCCGGGGTTATATGCCCCGCCCTGAGGGACTAAAAAGAAACTTAAAACATCGCTTAAAGCCCCTATTAGTGCACCCGGCACAGGTCCGAACAAATATGCCCCCAGTGTTATAGGTAAAAATTTTAGGCTGATTTTTGCCGTATTGCCGAAAAGTGCAAGCGAAAAATTGGCAAACGCCCCCAAAACTGCGGCAACCGCCAGCAGCATACCGATGATTGCAAGGCTTTTAACATTTTTAAGCTCGTAAACTGAGTTTTTTAAAAGCGGTGTTTGCGTTGTTTTTGGTTCTGCGTTTTTTGAGAAAACAGAAAATTGCAACATAAAAAATTCCTCCAATTCTAACTACAGGCGTTACAAAAGGAGGAATTACAATAACACAAATATTTTGCATTAAGGCACGACAAAAGGGTGCATTACTGCACCCACTATTCCAAATGTAACAGCGGGATGCGAAGCTGTAACCGCAGAAAAACAAAAGTTTTTCATTCGTCCGAGCAACAACTCCCCGTCTGCCCGGCACTGACTGCTTTGTGCTATGTCTTAACAAGCACAAAGCAGTGCAAAACGCTGCAACTTCTACTCTGTATATTACAGTTGCAAAAACAGCTTTTGTGTTTAGCAACTGTAACTATATTATACTTAGGTTTTTTGTTTTGTCAACCAATTATGGTGCAAAATCAAAATTATTTTGTCTTTATTTGTCATATCAGAAAGTAATTTCTTCTTCCTCTTCGTCGATTATCATCGAGTTTTTTTCGTTTGCTTTGCGTTTTTTAATTAGAAAATACGCTGCAATACCGCCACCTGCAATAACAGCCACTGCAAGCCCAAACAGCCACCAAAACAAAACTTCACTGCCATTGCCGCCGCTGTAAATAAGATAATTTTGCTCAGTCTGCCCAAGCTTACCTTCAATCGGCTCATAGCTGCTGCCAATGTCTAGTTCATCAACCGATGCTTGCGAAAGTGTGTAGCTAAAGTCCTCGCCCAACGCTCCGCTAAATGTGCGGGTAGAAATTATTTTGCCGCTGCGGTCGGCAACAATTATATTTGCCGTGCAAACAGCAGGTGTATTATCGCTTGATTGCTCTGCTTTTTTATAAAAAATCTCGATAGTTTGGTTATCGGCTGTAAATTTGCCTGCCAATTTGCCGTCAAGTGTACTCAAATCAAGGCTATAGTCCGCAACACCCGGCAACTCCGGCAAAGCATAGCTCGTGCCTTGGCGGTTGCTCAGTTCGACAGCCGGTGCAATAACCGCTTTATCGTCGGCATCTTCAAACTTAAACGTAACGGTAGAAATTACGCCGCTGTATTTTTTAAGCTTAATGTCTATTGTTTGCGTTTCTTTGGTAAAATTAATTTCGGTTGGGAAGTCGCCGGGCAAATCGTACCCCAAACGGATAGAATCGGGGACGTTAATTTTGCCGGTCGTACCAACTTTGCCCGACAAAACTTGGCTTTGTACCAGCTCGCCTGTTGAATTATCAAAGTATTCTATTGCAACCTTGCCTTCGTCTTCGGCAGCATGCTGCAACGCACTTTGCTGCACCAAAACAACCGCACTTGACGGTTGCACCGTTACGGTCTCGCCCACCTTTACCGTGCCGAGAGAAACAACACCCGAAGTTATGTTGTTTGCTACAATCTCAAAGGTATCGGTTCCACCTGCAAATTCTAAAGTTACCTCTACAGCGTCTTGTGGGTGTTGGTTAAAAATGCTGTAATATTCAATTTGATTTTCTTGCTGTTCGTTTGCGAAAGTAATTTTGCCCTCGTAAGGCACAGCAGCGATGTTGGGCGTTAATGCAGCCTTAAAAGCCACAACCGATTTTGGTACGTTTTCAAAAAATTTAACATCAACCGACTGATGATTGTAATTATCCTGCTCAACAGGGTTGTTTAGCAACTTACGCAGCTTTATTAAGCCACGGTAATATTCATAAACGTCGCTGTAGGTGTTTATGTTTTCCCAATTAATCTCGTTAACTGTGGGCGACGAAGCATAGCTGTTAGAGTCGCCTTCTTTAGTACGGCAAAACTCCTCGCCGGCAAGCATAAACGGTGCCCCACGGGATGTTAGAATTATTGCACCGGCAAGCTTGTTCATTTGGGTAAGCTGCTCGTTACGCTCTTTAAAATCGCCGTCATTACCCAAAACCGACATTACAAGTTTATCATAAAGCGTGTTATTGTCGTGGCAAGAATTATAGGTTATAGTTTGCGATTCATCCTTTGCCCAGCCACCAAGTTTGTTACTAAGCTGCCCCGGAATACCCGTTTGCAGCTTGTAACGCTCGTTGTTGCCTTGAATAAAGCCTTGACCTAAAAGGTCAAAAGTGCTGCCCTTTATGGCATCTCTAATGCCGTCGTTAAAGGCTGCAATGCGGTTAGAAAGCTTGCTCATATTACCCTGTGTGGCAAGCACAGTGTCGGGGTCGGGGTGGGTGTCTAAACGCCAAGCCTCACCGTACATTAAAATTTTGTCGCCGTTTTCAAACTTATCAAGTGCAGCACGAATTTGGTTCATAGTGTCAACATCGTGCAAACCCATAAGGTCAAACCTAAAGCCGTCTATATGGTATTCTTTTGCCCAAAACGTAACGCTATCTATCATAAATTTGCGGAACATTGCACGTTCGGAAGCTGTATCGTTGCCGCAGGCAGAACCGTCGGACCATTTACCGTCGGATTTTATTCTGTAGTAATAATCGGGCACAGTGCGGTTAAACCACGAGTTTTTATTGTCGTAGGTATGGTTATAAACAACATCCATAATTACGCCAATGCCCGCATTATGCAATGCCTGAATCATCTGTTTGCACTCGTTAATACGCACATTGCCGTCGTAGGGGTTAGAAGAAAAGCTGCCGTCGGGCGTGTTGTAGTTTTTCGGGTCATAGCCCCAGTTGTACTGTGCATCCGAGCCGCTTTCGTCAATTGATGCAAAATCGTAAAACGGGTTTATTTGAACATGGGTTACGCCTAATTTTTTCAAGTAATCAACACAGGTGGAGGGGTTGCCCTCTATGCCGTCGATAGTTGTGCCGCTTTCGGTAAACGCCAAATATTTACCACGGTTTTTATCGCTGACTCCGCTTGTTGGCGAATACGAAAAGTCTTTTATCTGAACTTCCCAAATTATGGCATCGCCGGGTTTTTGTGCCAGCACATTTTTGTCTTCTGCCCAACCCTCGGGGTTAGTAGTAGCTAAATCTACCACCATACCACGGTTGCCGTTTACGCCAACTGCTTTTGCGTAGATGTCTACCGTTTCTTTAACCTCGGTGTCGGAATACACCATATAGGTATAATATTTGTTTTTATAGTCGCCTTTTAGTGTAACAAACCACACGCCTGTTGTGTCATCAAAGCCCATATTGTGCTCCGAAATTATCTTAGCACCTTTTTCGGCATCCGACCCGGTAGTATAGAGCCGCAATTTAATAAGCTTTGCGGTAGGGCTCCACACCTTAAAGGTTGTAGATTTTTTAGAGTACGTTGCTCCCAAATCTGCCTTTGTATAGGTTGTTTTGTCAAGCGTGTCTGCAAATTTTGCATAGTCTTTTGCCGCCGAAGCAGCCGGAGGTGCAATTAAAGCCATAAGTAATACCACCATTAATAAAGAAAATATTTTTTTAATTCGTTTCATAAGTTACCTCTAAAGAAAAGTTTAAATAAAATTTAAACCTATATTTTATAAATAAAAAAAATCACATTTTTAACAAAACTGAATAATCTGAAAATGTACCAATATCACATAAAACAATTGCAACAAAAATATTACATAAATCGGAGGCATAAACGATGTTTATACCAAAACAGCTTTATTATGTTCGCCCCGGCAGGAGCTTAGGCGACATAGCAGAATTTTTCGGTGTTGATAAAAACGAGATTTTGCGTGTTAATTTGCTTAAAAGCGAAAAACAAATTACTATTGGGCAATGCCTTGTTATCCCCAATGGCAAGCAGGTTAAAGCCCTAAAGCCAAAAACCGCCCCAAAAGCCGCCAACTATTGCGTTGCAGGGGCAACGCAGCAAATTATCGACCTTACTAAAGAGTTTGGCATAACAATGGAAGACTTTTTTAAAGCCAACCACATTAACAGTTTGGAAGAAATTTGCGAGGGCGAAGTGCTAAAGCTGTTTTAATGTTTTTTAGTGCCGACTTTGCAAAAACTATCTTTAAAAAACACAATGCAAAAGCAGCGGCAAACAGCAAGATTATTTGTTTTGCCTGTTCAAATAATTTGCAAGCTGAATTTTATCGTAAATAACCAAATCGTTATCGCCAGCCAAAAATTCGTTATGGTGGCGTACCTCGTGCAGCAAAACTTCCCGCAGTTTTTCGCAGATTTTCTCTTTGCTTTGGTTGCCGTAAACACGCATTATGCTGCCGTAAAAAATAACTACATAACGCCCCAAATTGTCCCGCCTGTACTCGCCCAAAATAAATAAATCGTTGTTTTTTGCCAACGGGTGAATTTTTATTTGCGGCTGCAATGTTATGCCGCCGTTTAATTCTCTGTACAGCTCAAAGGGCAGCGAGTCGGCAATTTCGTCCAAAATTGCTCCTACTTCATCAAATGTTAGCATGGTTGTTCTCCGATTTTCGGCTCGGCAAAATTTTTAAACAGTTTTCTGCATTCTGCATTCTGCATTTTTATTTCTTATTTAATCCAAAAAGTCCTTCAACCTTTTGCTGCGTGAGGGGTGCCTTAGCTTACGCAAAGCTTTGGCTTCTATCTGGCGGATTCTCTCTCGGGTAACATTAAACTCCTTGCCCACTTCTTCCAGCGTGCGGCTTCTGCCGTCCTCCAAACCAAAACGCAAACGCAGAACCTTTTCTTCACGGGGGGTCAGCGTGTCCAAAACCTCCGAGAGTTGCTCTTTTAAAAGCGTGTGCGAAGCTGCATCAGCCGGTGCGGGTGCGTCCTCATCGGGAATAAAATCGCCCAAATGGCTGTCCTCTTCTTCGCCAATGGGAGTTTCGAGCGAAACGGGCTCTTGTGCCACACGCATAATTTCTCTTACTTTTTCAACGGGCATATCAATCTCGACGGCAATTTCGTCCGCCGTGGGTTCGTGCCCGTTTTGGTGCAACAATAAGCTGGAAACTTTTTTAACCTTGTTAATTGTTTCTACCATATGCACGGGTATGCGGATAGTACGGGCTTGGTCGGCAATGGCACGGGTTATGGCTTGTCTAATCCACCACGTTGCATAGGTAGAAAATTTAAAGCCTTTTTGATAATCGAACTTTTCTACTGCTTTTATAAGCCCCAAGTTGCCTTCCTGAATCAAATCCAAAAAGTGCATTCCACGCCCCAAATAACGCTTGGCAATGCTAACGACCAAACGCAGGTTCGCCTCGGACAAGCGGCGTTTTGCCTGCACATCGCCGTCCATAATGCGTTTTGCAAGGTCGATTTCTTCGTCGGGGTCAAGCAACGGCACACGCCCTATTTCTTTTAAATAAACTTTAACAGGGTCGTCGATAGTTATATTGTCCATTTGCTGAACTTCGTGCTTTTGCCCTGCTATTACCTCGGGTGTTTTTTCGCTTTGTTCAATTTCCAGCGTAATGTTCTCCAGCGGGGTATCATCAACTTCAAGCTCTTCTACAATGTCTACACCACTGCTTTCCAAATCGTCATACAGCTTTTCGAGCTGTTCAGGCTCAAAATCCAATTCCCCTATAACGTCCAAAATGTCTTTATTAGTAACATTGCCTTTGGTTTTTGCCATATCGCTCAACTGCCGTGAAACGATTTTCATATCGGTTAAACCTACACCTGCCATAATTTACTTTTTCTCCTTTTTCATATTATCTAAAAGTTTTTTCAAATCCTCAGCCGATGCCCCTGCCACGTCGCTTTGTGTGGGTTTTTGTGCTTGACGCAGCATAACATCAACATATTCAAAAAATGTGCTTTCTTTAATTATATCAACTCTGAAAATTGCCCGCAAACGGGA
>JAISII010000017.1 GCA_031262125.1 Oscillospiraceae bacterium
GGCAATTTGGGCGATATTACCCTGCGTGCTTTAGAAACGCTTAAAGCGGTAGATTTTATTGCCGCCGAGGATACTCGTGTTACGGCAAAGCTGCTGAACAGGTTTGAAATTAAAAAACCGATGCTCTCTTATTTTGAACACAACAAAGCCGAAAAAGGCGAAATTATTTGTGCCAAAATTTTAAAAGGTGAGAGCTGTGCTTTGGTTACCGACGCCGGAATGCCTTGTATATCAGACCCCGGCGAGGAGCTTGTTAAGCAGGCGTACAGCCACGGCATAGCGGTAGAGGTTGTGCCCGGACCGACGGCGTTTGCAAGTGCTTTGGCGGTATCGGGGCAGTTTAGCGGGCGTTTTTGCTTCGAGGGCTTTTTGTCTATGAATAAAAAAAGCCGCACCGAGCATTTAAATTCGTTAATTAACGAGAGCCGCACCATTATTTTTTACGAAGCTCCGCACAAGCTTAAAAGCACGCTGGAAGACATTTTGACGGTATTAGGCGACCGAAATATTTCGCTTTGCCGAGAGCTTACTAAAATCCACGAGGAAGTTAACAAAACCACGGTGCAGCAGGCTTTGGCGGCTTTGCAAACGGCACCCGCCAAAGGCGAGTATGTTTTGGTTATTGAGGGTGCACAAAAAAAGCCCGACGAAAACCAATACACTTTAGAGCAAGCGGTAAAAATAGCACAAGACGAAATTTTGGGCGGTGCTAAAAAACCTGATGCCGCAAAAACCGCAGCGGCGATTACGGGCTGCAAAAAGAACGACATTTATGCTCAGCTATTATAACGCAATACAACTTCTTAAATTGTAAAAAAACGGAGAAAATTATGACATATACAAACGCCCTTAATTATGTAAAATCTTTAGAACGCTTTGGCTCGAAGCCGGGGCTAAGCAGAATTGCTTTGCTGCTGGAGCGAATGGGCAACCCTCAAAATTCGCTTAAATTTGTGCACGTGGCAGGCACCAACGGCAAAGGCTCGGTTTGCACAATGCTTTCGTCAATTTTAGAAAAAGCGGGCTATAAAACAGGGCTGTTCATCTCACCGTATGTTGTTGAATTTTTAGAGCGGATTCAAATAAACAACGCCCCAATAAGGCGGGGCGACTTTGTAAAAGCCGTTGAGATTATTGCACCCCTAACCGAAGAGCTTAAAAACGAGGGCGTTATTATTACCGAGTTTGAGTTTATTACCGCTGTGGCGTTTTTTTGCTTTAACCTTGAAAAATGCGATATTGTCGTGCTGGAAACAGGCTTGGGCGGGCGTTTTGATGCCACCAACGCAATCAGCCGTTCGCTTTGCTCGGTTGTTACAAGCATCAGCTTAGACCATACCGACATTTTGGGCGACACGTTAGAGCAAATTGCATTTGAAAAAAGCGGGATTTTTAAAGAAAACGGGGTTGCAATAATTGCACCGCAGCCTTACCCGCAAGCAAAAGCAGAGCTTATTGCACGGGCAGAAGAAAAAAACTGCCGCATAGTTTTAGCCGAGAATTTAAAGGCAACACAACTAAGCACATCGCTTGAGAAAACCGTGATTTCGGTCGAGTTTGCCGACGGCAAAGCTGCCGAAATAAACCTTGCACTTATTGGTGGTTTTCAGCTTGAAAACGTGCGAACAACATTGGCGACGGTGATTGCGTTGCAAAGCTATTATGATTGCAGTATACCCTTTAGTGCCGTTAAGTCAGGGCTTGAAAGCGTACGCCACCCCGCACGGTTGGAAGTTATTCGCACATCTCCGCTTGTGCTGCTTGACGGTGCACACAACCCCGGCAGCATTGCCGCTTTGGCAGAAGTTTTAAAGGGAGATATGGACACACACGAGAAAATTTGCGTTTTTGGTATGCTGCGTGATAAAGATGCCGACGAATGTATACGTTTGCTAAAGGGTTTGTTTACAACCATTATTACCGTGCCTATTAACAACCCACGCTCGTTCAGCGAGTTTGAGCTTGCACAAAAGTGCCGTGAGCATTTTGCAAATGTTATACCCAGCAGCGGCATACCCTCGGCGTTCGAGACTGCATACAGCCTTGCAAGCCAAAACAATATGTCGCTTGTTATTTGCGGATCGCTTTATTTGGCGGCAGAAATCCGCCCCTATATTCTTAAAGCGGTGGGCAAATATAAGCTTAGTTTTAAGTAAAGTTTGCAGAATTTTCAGAGTAAATGTCGTATTAAAAAACCTAAGCAACTCAACAGAAAACATATAAAAAAGGCTACCTAAAAAGGCAGCCTTTTATTTTTTTGAATTTATGTTTTCGTGTTAGATTATTCGGCAGCTTCTACCGCAGCTTCTTCTGCTTCTTCGGTTGCTTCGTCTATCATTTCTTCGGTAACTTCTTCGGCAGTTTCTTCCGATTCTTCAGTTTCGGCTTCTGCTTCGCTTAAAATGTCGCTCAACACGCCGCCTTCAAGCGGGGCGGTGTCTTCCGGTGCGTCAACCAAAATTTCAAACCCGCTGAAGAAAGTGTAGGGCAAACCATAGCCTAAAGCAACAGCCGCCAAAAACGGTATTATGCTGTTAGCTGCAATCTCGGCATGCAAGGGCAAGCCGGGGGCAGCGGCAATAATTATAATTATAAGTGCCGGTAAATCTAAAGCAAGCAGTGTTACCAAGCTAAAACGCTTTACGGCTGCACCGTCGCCAATGCGTGTTGCATAAAAAAGCAGCAACCCAAAAACGGCAAAAACAACACAGTTGATAATAACCTTAATTGATTCGGAGAAGGTTGCGGAAAAATCTGCAAAAAAGTACGAGCAGATTACAAATGCAGTGATTAAAAATGCCGAAAATAAAAGATTGATTTTGGTGTTTAAATTTTGTTTCATTTGGCTACCCCTTTTGTTTTTTTAGATTAAAAAATTTTAAAATTTTTAGCTTTTAAGCTTTGCGACCACACAAGCCCAGCCGCCGTCCTGCGTAACATCAATAATATCATAGCTGCCCAAAGCGGCTAAAACTTCGCTAAGGCGTGTGTCGATAATCCCGCTCATAATATAAACCGAGTCGTCGGTCATAAAATGCAAAGCATCGTTGCTTAAGTTAATTATAGCATCTGCCACGATATTTGCAACTATTATTTTATACTTTTCACAAACTTTTTCAGCCAAATTGCCTTTTACAACAGTTATCTTGCTCTCATGGTTGTTTAACGCTACATTTTCCACTGCTGTTTTAACCGCAACAGGGTCAATGTCTATAGCCAAAACCTTGATTGCCCCCAGCAAACCGGCAGCTATAGAAAGTATGCCGCTGCCGCAGCCAATGTCCAGCACTGTATCGCCCGGGGATAGATATTTTTCAAGCGTTTGCAAGCAAAGTCGGGTGGTTTCGTGCCCTCCGGTGCCAAAGGCAACGCCGGGGTCAATTCTCAGCACTGCACGGTTTTCGGGGTTGTCGCTTTGCCGCCATGTTGGCAGAATAAGCAGTTTTTCACCCACCGGCAGCGGGTTAAAATATTGCTTCCAGTTGTTCACCCAATCTTCCATACGGCAGCTTGCGGTGGTTATTTGGTGCTCAATATTCTCCGCCGTATAACGCTCGGTTAAAAACGCAATAGCCTCGGCAGGGTTATCCTCGGGGCTTATGTAAAGGTGAATTAACGCAGTTGTGCGGTCTTTTTTAAGCAAATCCTCATCAATAAGGTCAATATGTGCGATTTCCTGCACGCCTTGCTCCAAATCGGTGTAATCCTCAATATACAGCCCATATGGGACTGTCATTTGGGCAATGTCTGCCGCTGCGTCAGACTTCTCTGCGGGCAGTTTAATTATAATTTCGGTCCAGTCGGACATAACACTCACCCATCATTCTAAAAATATTTCTTTAAGCACATCTTTAAAGCTTTTGCGTTTTTGATAATTTTTATCTGTCAGCCCGGCTTCAAAATCGGCAATTGCCGCTTTTTGCTTTTGGCTGAGGTTTTTGGGTATTTCGATAGTTACCCGAATGTACAAATCGCCCGTGCCACGCCCGTTAAGGTGGGGGATGCCTTTGCCTTTAAGACGGAAAACATCGCCCGGCTGTGTGCCTTCGTGCAACTGGTAGGTAACCTTGCCGTCGAGTGAGGGGACTGTAATTTCTCCCCCCAAAGCGGCTTGAGTGAACGAAATTGGGATATCGCACCAAATGTCGTCGCCTTTTCGCTCGAAAATTTTATGTTTTTTAACCGATACATAAACGTGCAAATCGCCCGCTGCACCGCCATTTTGTCCGCTGTTGCCGTTGCCGCCTATGTTAAGCACGTTGCCGTCTGCTACGCCTGCGGGTATGCTTATTTCTATAGTTTTATGTGCTGGCTGTTGCCCTTTGCCGCCGCATACATGGCAGGGCGACTCTACAACCTTACCCTTGCCACGGCAAACGTCGCAAACCTGCGAGGTTTGAATATAGCCCAGCGGTGTGCTGCGGTTTATGGTACGCTGCCCGCGCCCGCCGCACGACGGGCAGGTTTTTGCGGTTGTACCCGGTTCGGCACCTGCACCGTGGCAATGCTCGCAGGTAGAAATTTTGTTAAAGGTAATTTTCTTTTTGCAGCCCTTTGCCGCTTCTTCAAAGTTTATTGCAACCTGAACTTCAATATCGGAACCCCGACGGGGGGCGTTGGGGTTTTGCCTTCTGCCGCCCCCAAAGCCGCCAAACCCGCCGAAAATACTGCTGAAAATATCACCCAAGTCAATGTCTTGCCCATAGGCATAGCCACCCGGACCGCCCGCACCAAAGTTGGGGTCAACCCCGGCATGCCCGAATTGGTCGTACTTTTGCTTTTTGTCTTTGTCGGAGAGAACCTCGTACGCTTCGTTTACTTCTTTAAACTTAGCTTCGGCTTCTTCCTTTTTGTCGGGGTTAAGGTCGGGGTGGAACTCTTTTGCCTTTTTGCGAAAGGCTTTTTTAATTTCGTCCTCGGTTGCACCCTTGCCAACGCCCAGCACTTCATAGTAATCTCGTTTTTCAGCCATTTAATGTTGTTCCTTTAATCATTAAAATCTAACTTCTAATCTCTAACCTCTAACCTCTGAATACTAGTTAACATCCTTATAATCAGCATCATACACAGTGCCGTCGCCGTTGTCGCCGCTTGGGGGAGGTGTTTGACCGTCTTGCGGGGCAGCACCGGGTGTGCCTTGCGGTGCGGCTTGCTGATACAGCTTTGTAGAAACCTCGTACAAATCCTTTTGCAAAGCTTCTTTAGCTTCTGCGATGTTTGTTAAGTCGTTTGCCGCAACGGCATCTTTAACCGCTTTGATTTTCTCTTCAAGATTGGTTTTTTCTTCGGCGGTAATTTTGTCGCCGCTGTCGGTAATCAGCTTTTCGGCGGAGTACGCCATATTTTCAGCCTCGTTTTTGGCTTCGATTTCTTCACGACGTTTTTTGTCCTCTTCGGCAAAACGCTCGGCCTCTGCAACAGCTTTTTCGATATCGTCTTTGCTCATATTTGTAGAGGAGCTTATGGTTATTTTTTGCTCGGTGCCTGTGCCTAAATCTTTAGCCGAAACATTAACAATACCGTTTGCGTCGATGTCGAATGTTACTTCTATTTGAGGTATGCCGCGGGGTGCGGGTGCAATGCCCGTTAGTGCAAACAACCCAAGCTGCTTGTTATCTCGTGCAAATTCACGCTCGCCCTGCAAAACATTAACTTCAACCTGTGTTTGGTTGTCGGCCGCGGTCGAGAAAATCTGGCTTTTTTTGGTGGGGATAGT
>JAISII010000065.1 GCA_031262125.1 Oscillospiraceae bacterium
TGTTATTTTACCATATTTTTTATTGTTTGTAAAACATAAAAATTAAAAATTGCCATTTTGCACAAATTTTTGATATTTTATTATTTAATTTGCACAAAACAGGTTTAATATTTTTCTAATCGGGAAATTATTTTTAGTTTTTTTATGTTATTATTAAACAGAGTTTAGCAGAGTATGTTTTTTGCTAAATTCCGGCGTGCAATTTTGCATCGGAAAAAATTTTTATAATTTTTTAAGGAGGCTTTTTGCCAATGGATTCTTCTACTATGCGGCAGCTGAAAGTGATGGCTGCCAAAGGCAGAATCGGAGTAATTTTAAGTACATTTAATGCAAAATCAGGGCATCCCGGTGGTTCGCTCTCGGCGATGGAGATTTTTACTTATTTGTATTTTAACGAGCTTAACGTAGACCCAAAAAACCCAAATGACCCGAATAGAGACCGTTTTGTGCTTTCTAAAGGGCATTGCTGCCCGGGGCTGTACTCGGTGCTGGCACTTAAAGGTTTTTTTGAAGAAAATGAGCTTGAAAAGCTGCGGCGCGTTGGTGCAATGCTGCAAGGGCACCCCGATATGAAGGGTACACCCGGTGTGGATATGTCTACCGGCTCTTTGGGGCAAGGTGTTTCGGCTGCCTGTGGTATGGCAATGGCAGCAAAAATGGACGGTGCTGATTACCGTGTGTATGCACTGTTGGGCGACGGCGAATCTCAGGAAGGGCAAGTGTGGGAGGCTGCAATGTTTGCGGCACACAACAAGCTGGACAACCTGACGATTTTTGTTGACCAAAACGGTTTGCAGATAGACGGCTGTGTTTGCGATATATGCAACATAGAACCGCTTGATAAAAAATATGAAAGCTTTGGCTTTGAAGTTATTAAAATAGACGGGCACGACTTTGAGCAAATTGAAGCCGCCGTAAACAAAGCAAAAACAATTAAAGGCAAGCCCACCGCTATTTTGTGCAAAACGGTTAAGGGCAAAGGCGTTTCGTTTATGGAGAACCAGTGCGGCTGGCACGGAAAAGCAACAAACGCCGAGGAATATAAGCTTGCAACCGACGAGCTTAACGCCGCATTAAAACAACTGGAGGTGAACGCCTGATGTCTGATAAAAAAGTTATTGCAACCCGAGAAAGCTTTGGTTTGGCTTTGGCAGAGCTTGCAAAAGAAAACAAGGATATTGTAGTGCTGGATGCCGATTTGGCGGAAGCAACAAAAACTATTATTTTTAAAAAAGCGTTCCCCGAGCGTTTTATTGACATTGGCATAGCCGAGGGCAATATGGTTGGCGTAGCCGCAGGGCTTGCTGCTGCGGGCAAAATTCCGTTTGCGGCTTCGTTTGCAATGTTTGTTACCGGGCGTGCTTACGAACAAATTCGCAATTCGGTCGGCTACCCCGGGCTTAATGTTAAGCTTGCGGGCAGCCATGCAGGCATTTCTACCGGCGAGGACGGTGCAACGCACCAGTGCCTTGAAGATATTGCACTTATGCGAACAATCCCCGGTATGGTTGTGCTTAACCCCGCCGACCACTACGAAATGATGGCTGCAACAAAGGCGGCAGCCGAATATAAAGGCCCTGTTTACATCCGTTTGGGGCGTTTGGCTATAGAAACCTTTAACGACCCCGAAAATTACAATTTTGAGCTTGGCAAAGGCATAACCCTGCACGAGGGCGACGATATTACCGTTGTTGCAACCGGGCTTGTGGTTAACGAAGCCCTTAAAGCGGTGAAGAATTTAGAAAATTCGGGCATAAATGCACGGCTTATTAACATACATACTATAAAGCCCATTGATGCCGAAATTTTGCAAAAAGCCGCTAAAGAAACGGGCAAAATTATTACCATTGAGGAACATAACATTATTGGCGGGCTTGCAGATGCCGTTGCACTTGCAATTGGCGAAAACCCCGTGCCGATTGTGCGAATAGGCGTGAACGACACATATGGGTATTCGGGTCCGGCACAGCAGCTGCTGGAAATTTTCGGGCTTACTGCAAACGGAATTGAAAAGGTAATACGCAAAGAGCTTAACGCCTGAATATTTTTGCATAAGCAACTAATAATATATAAGTAAATAGCTTGAAATTAATTCAAAAATAACGATTGCTCTTATTCTTATTAATAAGCAATTAAAACGGAGGTTTAAACGATGCCCAGAACAATATCTAAAGACAATTTTACAACAGAAGTTTTAAACAGCCCAAAGCCGGTTTTGGTTGATTTTTGGGCACCCTGGTGCGGTCCTTGCCGTATGCTCTCGCCCGTTATTGACGAAGTTGAAGAAGAAATGCCCGGCATTAAAGTTTGCAAAATCAATATCGACGAACAGCCCGAGCTGGCAAAACAATACGGCGTTATGAGTATACCGACACTTATAGTGTTTAAAAACGGCGAGCTTACCAACAGCTCGGTTGGCGTAATTTCAAAATCCGAAATTGTTAAGCTGGTTAATATTAATGAATAAATTTGTTTGCAGCGGCTTCGCCGCAAACCACCCCGACCTTAAAAATTTAAATTTAAATAAAATTCCCCACAGAAACCACCCCGTCTGCTCTGCTTAATCTAAAAAATTATTTATTTTTTTAAGTTTTAAATAAAACTAAAATTTATTTTTTTACTAAGGGAGCAGCCACCCCTCCCCGGAGGGGAATATTTCCGCAATCAATAGACTTTTAGCCTGCCTTTTTCTCCCCCTGTCGGCTCCGCCGACATCCCCCTCTAAGAGGGAGACTTTTTATGATGGAGCTTAGCTTATGAACAATAAATATGACCTTATAATTTTGGGCTCGGGTCCTGCCGGACTATCGGCGGCGATTTATGCAAGCCGTGCAATGCTTAACTTTATTGTTATTGAGAAGCTCCCATACTCGGGCGGGCAGATTATTATAACCCCGGATATTGAAAACTACCCCGGATATGCTACCATCAGCGGAGCCGAGCTTATGCAAAACTTCCGCAAGCATGCCGAAAAGCTGGGTGCAAAGTTTGTTGAGGACGATGTAAAATCGGTAGTTGCGCAAGACGGCGGCTATGCACTGCAAGGAGCTGACGAAAAATATTTTTGCAAGGCTTTAATTGTTGCTGCCGGGGCAACCCATAAAAAGTTAGAAATCCCCGGAGAAGAAAAGTTCACAGGGCGTGGCGTAAGCTATTGTGCGACCTGTGATGGCTCGTTTTTCAGGGGCAAAACCACCGCTGTTGTGGGCGGAGGCGATACCGCTGCGACCGATGCACTTGTACTGGCTAAGCTGTGCAGCAAGGTGTACCTTATTGTACGAAAAAAAGACTTGCGGGCTTCGGCAACTCTTAAAAAACGTATGGAACAAACCGAAAACATTCAAATTATGTGCGAAACCGAGGTTGCCGAAATTTTGGGTGAAAACTCGGTAAGTGAGTTGATTCTAAAAACAACAAGCGGAGAGAAAAAAATTGCCTGCGACGGCGTTTTTGTTGCAATAGGCAATTCACCTAACTCTGCTCCTGTTATAAAATTGCTTAAAACCGACGAAAACGGCTTTATTGAAGCCGATGAAACAGGTGCAACCGGCATATCCGGCGTTTTTGCCGCCGGCGATGTTCGCACAAAGGCGTTGCGGCAGGTTGTAACCGCCGCTGCCGACGGTGCAAGTTGTGTGTATTCGGTTGAGAAATATTTACAGAGTTTGTAAACCATTTCTGCATTATTATTACTTATTTGTTAAATGTAACATTTTAAATAATCCTCCATATTATGTAGTGTTGATAAAAGAAATTGAGAAATCTTTTATAACATCATACATTATGGAGGTTTTATAATAATGAAAGACAATTGTTTAGGGCACAAAGTTGTTGAGTGCCAAAAAAGTACGCAATGCTACGACCCTTCGGAAATAATCAGCAGAGAGACTGAATACCCGGAGCCGGTTGCTATTGATGCACAAAGAATATATGACAGCTGCGGCGACAAAGACTGCCTTGCAGATATGCGGGTATATTTTACCGCCGAAAACCAAGCTATTATTAACAGTGCAATTAGCGTAAGAGTTAAAAAAGCAGAGGTTATTAACGTAATTATCGACGTTGAACCCGTACCCTTCCACAGAGGTTATTTTTCTATCGACCTGACTTACTTCTTTGAAATTACTCTGGACGTTTTAACATCCCCCGGCGGTGTGCCGATTACACTTAGCGGTTTGGCAATATTTAACAAACGCTGCCTGCTTTTCGGCTCGGAAGGGCGAGTTAAAGTATTCAGCAGCACTGCTAATTACCGTGATTATGACGAACAAGACCCGATGACTCGCAACCTGCCTAAGGTTAAAGTTCAAGTTGCAAGCCCGGTTGTTTTGGGTGCAAAATTAAAAGAAAAATGCGGACACTGCCCTCCCCCACGTGTAGTTCCCAACTCGGTTATTAACTATTTTGGTGAAGAGATTGTGGAAGAACACCTTAAAGCTGTGTTTGTAACAATCGGTATATTCTCTATCGTTCAAATCGAGCGTCCTGTTCAAATTCTTGTTCCGTCTTACAACTACAGTGTTCCCGAAAAATCTTGCTCGCACAACAACGACAATCCGTGCGATATGTTTAACCAAATCGACTTCCCGGCTAACGAATTCTTCCCTCCCGAGTCTTCAGAATTGAATGCTGTTAATCCGTTCAACATTGGCGAATTCGGCTGCGGTTGCAGGTAAATTAACTTACTGAAGTTAATTTTCCCTTTAAGAAGGTTTTGCTATAGAATAAAACTAAAAAAACACCTAAGCTTTTGCAAAAACTAAGCTTAGGTGTTTGGTTTTGGTCTGTTAAAACAAATCAGAATGAGTACCTGTTCGGGTTAATGCTAATATTAGCATATCTTCCTCAACTTTGTAAATTAAAATCCAGTCCGGCGTAATGTGGCAATCTCTATAACCTAAATAATTGCCTTTTAATGCATGGTCTTGATACTTTTCCGGCAAAGCTTCGCCATTTGCCAACATTGCCACAACCTCATTCAAAAGTGTCATATCATAACCACGTTTTAGAGCCGCTTTATAGTCTTTTTTAAATGCCGATGACGGCTTAACAGTATACTTCATGCATTCAAATCCGCCAATAGTTCTTCCATGCTGTTAAAACCTTTTCCGCTTCCTGTTTTCAGCATTTCTTCTACTTCTTCCATTGCCGCTAAAGTAGCGGCGTTCGGCGTAGGTACCTGCGGCGTGAACGGAAAGCCGTTCTGCATTAAAGCCTGATTAAAAAATATATTCACAGCATCGGATATAGTTATGCCGAATTGCGAAAACAAATGCTCTATTGCTTTTTTGGTTTCACTCTCGGTTCTGATATTGATAACAGCGTTTTTAGCCATAAAATCATCTCCTTCAAGATTATTATATGTATATTATATCACATTAGTCATACGTTTGCAATACATAATTGCGACCAACTCAATTCGGCACACAGAGTGTGCCGTTTTTGAAATGCTAAATAAAATTGACGCATTGCATACAAACTTATTTTCGTGCGACAATTATCATTTCACGAACTTTGCCGTATGTTTGGTTTGCAGATGCATTAATTCGTTATACAAAATTTATATTTCCTCCGTTAAGTATTTGTACTTAAGAGAGGCACTATAATATGATTTTCCTAACACTTCTATGGTGGTTTTTCGCATTTGTCCAAATATATCGGTTGAATAAACACATATAATCATTTTCCCAGTCTGATTAGCAGTAAATCCAGCATCCTTTAATGGATTGCCGTCAAAAGTTATCTCTCTGTGTGCCATTGGCTCAAGAAAACTTATTGGTTTGTCTAATTTAATAGCATAAGTCATTCTGTGAATAACATTTAAAGCTTCTAAGGTTTCCATTTCTAAATTAGATACTTTCAATTCACAAGCCAAATTTTGAGAAACATTTGTAAGATTAAATGAGATGCCATTTTTGGTTATAGAAGCCCAAGATAAATCAAATATAGGTGCGTTTCTTGCTCTTTCAAGTTTGATGAGCCGTTCATTCATTTCATTAGCATATTTATTCATTTCAATGGCACGTTCATTTTGCCAAAACGCTAACAATCCTAATATAACAGTGCCAATATATGCTAACAGTCCCCCTAACATTTCGGCCCAACCGCCAATATTTTTTAAATCTTTAACCACTATACCTAAAAAAACATAAACCGCAATCAAAATGACTGGAATTAAAAAAAGCGGAATTAGTGTTCTTTTATGTTCTTTTGCAAACGTCCTAAATTTCATTTATTTATTCTCCCTTAATTAGCATCATTAATTGAAACTTCACTTTTAACAAGCTATAATCCTTTTTGAAGGATGAATAATACTTAATCGTCAGCATTCAAACTCTCCATAAGCTCCGCTACAGAATTAAACGGACGACTTAAGCCTCTCCTGTTCGCTACATCATCTATGGCTCTGCGTGTTTCTTCGTTCGGGACATTAAGTGCAACTTCAAACGGAAGCCGTTGTTCTCTTACAACCGCTTTTGCAAACATATTTACAGCAACTGATACGTTTAGCCCTACCTCATAGCAGAACTTTTCCAGCCCTTTTTTTACTTCCTCGTCCATTCTAACATTTAGTGTTGTTTGAGACATTTAAAAACACTCCCTTCATTAACAGTATATACAGTGTAACACAATTTATACACTATGTCAACACAGTATTTATATTAGCTTAATATTTGTAACACTATTAAAAACAACCCGTCTGTTTAAAAACGGGCTGTTTTGTTTGATATTTAGTTTTTAAAAAACTGATTTTAGAATAATCAACCCTCAGCTATGTCTGCTTTCCACAAGCCATGCAGGTTGCAATACTCATATACTGCAACGGGGGTTGTGTTGCTGATGTCAAAATCTACCTGCGGTTCGTCGCCGGGATTAAAGTAATGGAAAGCCCCGCCGTTTTCTGTAACAAGGTATACCCATTGTATGTAATGCTCAGGCAGCATTGGGTGCGGCACATCGCCAACGCTGACGGTTAGAACATTGCCGTTGCTTTGTGCAACGGGCACGTGCTTTTCGGTTGCGGCGTCGGTTGTATTTGGGCGTAGCAGCACCATTGGTGCACCGCAGCAAACAAGCTGACCGCCGCCGTTGTTAACAACCATAATTATGTTGCCGCAGGTTGGGCAACGGTAAAATTTTACTTCGTTTTTCATTTGTTTTGTCCTCCTTTTTTAAAAAAACTAAACCGTCTGTGCAAAGCGTTTGCCGAACGCAACAGCATTTGCCAAATCTTCCTCTGTCGGTACAAAGTTAACCTTAAACTGCTCATCATAAAGATTGCACTTTAGCTGCTGCAAACGCATTGCAGTGTGTGCAAACCCTTCCCCGCTCCAGCCAAATGAACCGAAAAGTGCAACAGAGCGTTTTGCCATATTTATCGCATCGGCGTGGGCAAGCAGCTGCCAAATTGGCGGCACAACATCACGGTTGATAGTAAGCGGACCGAGCAAAAAAGCATCGCAGCCGTTTAGCAAACCTGCAAGCTCGGCGATATTATGGTTTTTGATGTTGTAAGTTTCGCACTCGGCGTTCGGGAAAATTTGCAAGATGCCCTTTTGCACAGCTTGGGCAATTTTTTTGGTGTTGCCGTAAGCAGAGCAATAAAAAATCGGAATAAGCACGTTTTCACGCTCCACGACGGTTGACCATTCTAAATAAGCATCTTTAACCGTGTTAAGGTTGCCGCCGGAGGTAAGCACCGGACCATGGCTGGGGCAAACAATCTCGACATCCAGCGAGTTTAAAATATCCAGCCCGCTTAAAACATAGGGCTTAAACGGGGCAAAAATGCAGTCGTAATAGTTTTTGAGAGAATCTATGTATTTTTTCGGGTATGTAACATCGGTGTCGAACACTTGCGGTTCGCAATAGTGGCTACCTAAAAAATCGCAGGTAAAAGCAACCTTATCTTGCGGCAAATAGGTAAACATAGAATCGGGCCAGTGCAAAAACGGTGCAGCATAAAACTGCAAAGTTTTGCCGCCCAAGTCCAGCTCGTCGCCTGTTTTTACGATTTTAAAGTTAAGACTATCATTATTTGTAATGTTTTTAAGGTAGATTGAAGCCGCTTTTGTGCAGACGATTTCTATATACGGGAACCACTGCACAACCTGCTTAACACAGCCCGAATGGTCGGGTTCGGTGTGGTTGAGTATGAGATAATCGGGAGTTTTACCGCCCAAAGCTTCGTCAATAATGCCTTTGTAGGCGTTGCCGAACGAAATATGGCTTGCCTCTATTATGGCGGTTTTTTCGCTGCCGTCAACTACATAGGAGTTATAGCTTGTGCCGTACTCGGTGTGCATAATAACGTCGAACGTACGCATACCGGGGTTTAGCACACCTGCATACGTTACAGATTCTGTAATTTTAGTCATTTTTATGTTCATTTGCCTTTCCGGCTCACACAATATTTGAATATCACACAATAAATAAATTAATTAAACACACGCCCTGTGAGCCAAAAGCGGATGTGTTAAAAAAATCAATCCTCCGGCTCAAACATATCTTTGCCAACACCGCAAACGGGGCAAACCCAATCTTCGGGTACATCTTCCCAAGCAGTTCCGGCGGCCACACCATTATCGGGGTCGCCTATTGCAGGGTCATAAACATGGTTGCAAATTGTGCAAACGTATTTTTTCATTTAAATTATCACCTTTCGTATATAAAAATCAGGTAATTCAGTAATGAATATCACCTGAACATATTCTATAACAATTATAAAGAAAAATCAAGCAAAAAAGCAGAATTTTATATTTTTTTGTTTGACAAACAGCGTCAAATATGATATTATATTTGCGTTGCAAAAAAAATATATATTTCAACATGGGGGCGTAGCTCAGCTGGGAGAGCGCTTGAATGGCATTCAAGAGGTCAACGGTTCGATCCCGTCCGTCTCCACCATGCGGACGGCTTTTGCCGTCCGCAACGATATTTGCTTTTGGCAAATGATATGCCTGTGGCGTGATATGACTACGTCGTGATATGCACCTTCGGTGCGTGAAGAAGCAAATATCATATCACTCGTGCGAAGCACGAATATCTCTACGCAGTAATATCACATTGCAACGCAATATATCACAAAAAAAGCATTTTAATGATTAATAACTAAGCACTTGTCTGCTACCGAGTAGGCATTTTGCGTTTGTTCTGCACCGTTAGGTCTTTGAAGGTGCAGAAACAAACGCTTATTTTTTTATATTTTTAGGAGGAAAATATGTCTTGGTTTTATCTAGTATTGGCAGGGATTTTGGAAGTGGTTTGGGCTGTTCTTTTAAAGCTATCAGAAGGATTCAGCAAGCTTGGTTTTTCTATTGCCACTATAGTTGTAATGATTGCAAGTTTTTTATGCCTATCTCAGGCGACAAAAACGCTGCCGCTTGGTACTTCTTATGCGATATGGACAGGCATTGGTGCGTTAGGTGCATTGATAGTGGGAATTGTGTTCTTTAAAGAATCGGTTAATGCTGCAAGAGTGTTTTTTGCTTTGCTTTTGCTTATTGGAATTATTGGGTTAAAATTTACTACAGAGCAATAATTTTGTTAAATGCATCTACCCTATTCGCAATCATACTATGCAATTTAAACGCATCTGCTAACTCATTTACTAATCAAAAAAACAATAAAAATACACGCAACCTGTAATGTCTTTAAACTTTGCAGGTTGTATTTTTTTAGATTAACCCTTTTACGCAAGTTTGTCCTAAACTTAACTGTAGAAATTGTCAAATTTTAGAAACTGAACATATTATAAAAGTGAAACTTATGTTTCAACGATATAACAATAACACAAACGCAATATAAACCAAGTTATCTGATTTGCATAAAGCCGCACACTTTCGGCTTTATATGCTGCAATGTTGGTTTATTTAATATAATAAGGAGACATGATATGTCAGATTCTATACAGAAAAAACAAATATTTTTTAAAAGTTTAACTGCAAACGGTGCAAAAAACCTCATAACCACTACCGTTTTAACAGCTGAATTTTTAGAAGGCAACCCTAATCTTGAACTAAAAAACCTGTCTATCGCAGGTGCAGATATAGTTGAGGTTAGAGATATTAGTACCGAAACCGTATTTAAATACGAAATCGAAATTAACAATATCGACGAACCTGTTGACGGTGCTTTGCCGAGGATAGTAGAAATTGCTATTGCCACACAGCCCAGAGAGAGCGAAATTTGGCCCGACTCTAAAAAAACTGCTGTAAACTTAAAGCAATACGCTTTTACAAGCCTTAGTGCAAACGGTGTAACTAACTTTATAACCACAGATAAGTTGTATGCTGTTATTGCACCCGCAATGGACACTTTGACCGGTAATAACTTTACCGTAGACGGTGCAACCGTAAACGGTGTTAGGTTAATGCCCGAGAGTGAATATTCGGATATACCGATATTTAACGCTCTTTCAAGCACTTGGTTTTTGAATAATGTTCCCGACAATTTTGCTTTCCGGCAAGACGGTATTCCCTCGGGGCGGCCCAGTATTTCATTTGCCGGAGGTTTAGCCGACGGAAGCACGCAAACATTCGGCGGCGAGCCAACACCCGATGGTGTTAGACTCCTCGGCTTGCAAGGAACCTATCAAGACGCAGCCACACAGACCGGCGAAGAAACACCTACCGACGGTGATAACAATATTACTCCTCCCCCCACCAACACCACTCCGGCAACTCCTCTTGTTCCGGCAACGCCGAATTACTCGGTTTATGAGCTGGCAGTAACACTGAACCCGGACAAAAAAGACGAAGATAAAGTTTCGGTAAAAATTGCAATTCCCGACGAGCTTGTTGTTCCCAACGAGCTTGATGTTCCGATTTATGTACACCAAAAAACCCGCACTTGGGTGCAGGTTGCAAACAACGGTGTTATTAACAGAACACTTAACAGCGGCGTATTTACACTTTTACCGCTTAGCAGACCAATTATTGACGACAGTGTGCATTTGCACGCAAACGCAGACGGCATTGTTATTGACGACTTCGGCGATTATGAAGTTACGGTAACTGTGCAATACAGTGTGAGCGTTGATTCTAATATCGAGTTCCAGCTGCTGGCAGGCGACAGCACCTACAACTTCTCGGGGTATGGTTTCCAAGACGAAACACATGCTTTAACAAACACAATTACACGCACGTTTATGCTGCCTAATGTAGCATCCGGCACACAGTTTAATTTGGAAGCAAAATCTCAATATAACGAAGTAGCGTTTAGCTGCAACGCCCAAACCGACACTAACCCGAATGCTAAAGCTATGTTTATGCTTATTCGCAAAATCGAGACCGAAGACATTGCACACGCAGTCTTTAACCAGCTCTCGGCATCTATTGATTACGGCGAAATCGACAAGTTTTATATTCACAGCAATGCTTGGTTTAGCTGCGAGGGGCATGTTTATGCTACTTGGAGAGATGACACCGGGCATTGGGTAACACCTAAAGTTTATAAATGGGGGCACAATATTCCCCGTAATAAACACTATACGTTGGATTTGGGCGATAAAATCCCGGACGGTGCAACCGTACAGTTGATTATAGACGCTATAGCAGGTGCAACCGTAATGGCTCCCGAGCAGTTTATTTACAAAGCAGGCGCAAACAGAACAGCCGGCTATCATATTACGGGTACGACCTATAATATCGGTATGGATTATGACGGTTAAGTTTATAATTACAAATAAGAAAGGATGATATTATGGCAAACCCAAATAATCTAAGCAACCTAATAGAAGAATTCGACTTTTATAAAAACGAAGAATCTATAGAAAGATTTGTAGGCGGCACAGGCACAAAAGTCTATGTTGCAAAAGTAGAAGTAGACGGCACACCGGCTAAAATAAACACCACTTGGGTAAAAATTTATTTCAGCGAACCCGTACTTGGTCTTACCACAGATAATTTTTTGGTTGCAGGTGCAAACAAGGATTCGGTAACAGATTTAAACAACGACGGCTTAATATACCAAGTAAACATCAGCGGTTATAAAGTCGGCAACGCAAGAGAAATTCACATTGCTTTTGCAACTATACCCGACGAATATGACATCGAGCCGGATGGCGTAGATGTTATTATTTGGCGAAAAGAATTCGACATTGTAGACGTACAGCCAAACGGCGAAAACAGAACGGTAACAACCGATGCAGTCGATATTACAATCAAACCCGGTTTAAAAGGCTTGGTGGCAAGCAATTTCACTATCGAAAATGCAGAAATAACCAAGGTAGAAGAAATTCTTCCGCCGGAGGAACAACCGCTGCTTATTTTGAAAGCACAGCTTGATGAAATAGAGCAACAGATTGTAGAAAAGAGAGTAGAAATATCTAACTTAAACAATCAGATAAGAAGTGCTAACGAAACAACAGCACCCTCTTTAGAAGCACAGCATGCAGTATTAGAAGCAGAGTTAGAAGCTCTTGAAAATCAGAAAAAAAATATTCAAGAGCAAATTTACAGTTTGATGACTATTGAAGATGTTGTTAAAGAAATAGATTTATTGGAGCAAGAGCTTGCAACGATAAATGAAACAATCGCAAATGTAAAACAACAAATCGATACAGCAAGCACATCAGCACCGGCTGAAAGTGCAAGTCCCGTAGAAACATCAGACTTAGCAACTGTTTTCACAACAATTAACAATGAATTAATGCATCAGCTTACAGAGCTTCAGATTGCCAGAGATAATCTTGTGCAGCAGATTGATGAATTGCGTCAAGTGCTTAGAATAAAACAAGAAGAAGCAGAGGAAGACAGACGAAGAGAAGATAAAAACCGCAGTAATATAGCAGATTTACAACGGAGGATTGCAGAATTACAGGAGTCAATTGTGCGAAGGCAAGCAGAGGCCGAAGCCATTATGGCACAAATTAGTGCAAGCACCGGGTCGGCTAACATCAGTCTTACACGGCAACACGCCGAATTGTTAGAACAAATCGCATATGAGCAGTCTCAACTGGTTGAGGTGGAAATGCAGCTGCAAAGACTGCTATACGGCAATCAGGGGCATCAGCAAGTCGGAGAACCGGAACTAATCGCCGACAACGACGATGCCGAAACAGTGTACCGAGTACACTTTACAATTGCCGACACTGTTATTAACGGTGATGTTTTACGCTCGGCGATAATCGGCACAGGCGAAAGCATCAGCCCCGAAGAGTTTGGTATTCAGGTTTTTGTACACGAAAAATTACGCAAATGGGTACAAATAACAAATTCCGAACCGCAGAAAATTGCAATTACCCCCGGCACTTATGCAACTATTGCTTTAGACAAACCTTTTGTTGACGACAGCAAATTGATGCACATTGACCAGAGCCAAATTATTTTTGACAAAGCTGGCGACTACGAAGTAACCTTTAGTGCGGAATTTGATGTAAGCACCACAGGGTATATCGAATTTAAGTTTGCCGGTGCAGCCGAGCATACGTTCCGTGTGCCAACAGCCCCCGGCGGTGCTTCTAATTTGGTAACCGAAACCTTTATGCTTTATGATATTAAACCCGAAGACCTGATTTATGT
>JAISII010000029.1 GCA_031262125.1 Oscillospiraceae bacterium
CAAATGCCCGACTGCGATATTCCGATTCATCGTCTTAGCGAGCAGATAGTGTCAAAGCTTTCAATTCCGCCGTTTTTGCTGGGTCTAAGCTGGAGCAGCACAGAGCGTATGAGCAGCCAGCAAGCAGATATTCTTACGAGCGAGCTGGAGCATTACAGGCAGCTGCTCAACCCTGCAATTCGCAAAATATGCGACTTGTGGCTGCGGCTGCACGGCGGTTATGAGGATTATGAAATAAAGTGGAACCACGTTAACCTGCAGGACGAAATTACCCTTGCAAACGCAAGGCTGGTTAACGCACAAGCCGCAAAAATCGAAAAGGAGCTGGAGATGTAGGAATGAAGAATATTACGAAAATCGAAAAATGCAAAACGTCCGAAATTACAGAAGAAACTATGGACAAAATTAACAAGTTTACACGCCGCCCTTTTAAAAAAGAAGAGGTCTATATCTTCTCGGTGGTGTTGTGCGATAACGACATAGACAGAGATTTTGAGCGTTTTACCGTAGAAGCTTTGTTCGAAATGGAGAAGCTGTTTGTCGGCACAACCGGCATAATGGACCACAACCCAAAAGCCGAAAACCAAACCGCACGCTTGTTTGAATGTGCAGTAGAGGCGGTGGAAGGTCAGGTTACCTCGACCGGCGACCAGTATTTCAGGCTGGTGGGCAAGGCGTACTTCCCACTCAGCAGCAAAACCGAAAGTTTGGTTTTGTCGCTGGACAGCGGAATTAAAAAAGAAGTCAGTGTTGGGTGCAGCGTTGCCGAAATTACTTGCTCGGTTTGCGGCAAGCAAGCAGGGGTTAGCGGCTGCAACCATAAAAAGGGCGAAACCTATGGCGGCAAGCTGTGCTTTTATGAGCTTAAAACCCCGACCGATGCCTATGAATGGAGCTTTGTTGCCGTGCCGTCGCAAAAGCGAGCAGGGGTAATAAAGTTTTTTAATCCGAACGGTACAGATGCAGCAAAACAAGAGGACAAAGAGGAGAAAACAATGGAAAGCATTTTAAAAACAATTCAAAAAGGCGATGGTGTTACGTTAACAAAAGCCGAAGCAGCACAGCTTTTTGAATATATTACAGAGCTGCAAACAGCGGCACAAGACGGCAAAGCATATAAGGCAAACCTGCAAAAAAGTGTTGCACAGCTTTTTGGGGTGGTTAACCCCGAGATTTCTAAAACCACGGCAGAATCGCTTATTAACAAAATGAGCGTTGCACAGCTGTGTGAATTTGAAACCGTATACAAAGCAAAGTCAACCGAGCTTTTGCCTTGCCAACGCCAGCTTGACGATGACACTGATGCAGAAGAAACAATTGCAAAAACTCAAACCAGCCAGTTTACTATTTAATTTTTTAAAAGGAGATTTATTATTATGGCAATTTATGAAAACATTACATTAGAAAAAGGTATGTATGGTCAAAAAGGCAAAAGCCTTACCGAAGTTTTGGAAGCCTTGGACCCTACCGAAAATTATTCGGGCACCGCACTGGGCAAGCTGGACGCATTTTCTCGCCAGCTTAAAAGATTTAACATTCGTGTTAGCGGTCCGGGGTCGGATTGCGTAGAAAAGTTTTTTCAAAACTCAAATTCGTCGGCACTCTTTCCCGAATATGTAAGCCGTGCCGTACAGCAGGGTATGAACTCTGTTGATATTCTGCCCAACATCGTTGCAACGGTTACAAACATCGATGGGATGGATTACCGCACCGTAACCTCCGAGCCTATCAATGACGGCAACGCCTTCCCCGAGGTTGCCCAAAGCGGCGAAATCACTTCCACAGCAATCACTACACAGGCAAACCTTGTTGCAATGCGTAAGCGCGGCAAGATGATTACATCCAGCTATGAGGCTTTGCGTTTTCAGCGTATTGACCTGTTTACGGTAATTTTAAAGCAAATCGGTGCATACATAGCCCGTGCTCAGCTTGCCGATGCCGTAGATGTGCTTGTTAGCGGAGACGGCAACAATAACGCAGCCGAAGTTATTAATGCAGCAGGCGGGGTAACTTACGCCGACCTGTTAAACCTTTGGGAGGCTTTGGACCCCTACAGCGTAAACACATTGGTTGCACCAGTTGGTATGGTTAAAGAAGTGCTTAACCTTGCACAAATGAACGATGCCGTTGCAGGGCTTAACTTTGCGGGCACAGGCAATATGGTAACACCTATGGGTGCAAAGCTGCTTGCTTGTGCAGCCGTGCCGGAGGGCAAAATTATAGGGTTAGACAAAACCTGTGCGTTAGAAATGGTGCAGTCCGGCGGCGTAATTACCGATTACGACAAGCTTATTGACAGGCAGCTTGAGCGTGCTACGGTTAGCTGCATTACAGGCTTTGCAAAAATTTTTGCCGGAGCTGCAAAAGTTTTGAACACTGAAATTGTGTAATTTTCTTTTAGCTGTATTTAAAATTTTGCCCTGTTATGTTTTCTAAAGCTAACGGGCAAAAGGGTAGGAGGAAAATATGATTTTTAGTGAAGTTATTAAAAACTTTTTAACAATCTCGGGCATAGACGAAAAAGAAGCTAACAGATGGAATTTTATGTGCGATTTTGCAATGAACTCGATAAATTTGCGTTTGCGAAAAAGCGAATATACCCGGGAGGAAAACAGCCGCCTTGCGGTTGCCGCCGCAGTTTTGGCTTATTATTACTATGCGGCTTATAACAGCGGCAGCGGTGTTAAAAAATTCTCGGCAGGCGATATTACAATCGAGAACGAAAGCACTGTAGAATATGCAAAAAGCCGCCTTAAAATAATCGAACAATCGGTGAGCGATTTGCTCTACCCCGAAAAA
>JAISII010000039.1 GCA_031262125.1 Oscillospiraceae bacterium
CGCAACTCGCCCTTTTGAGCTTGTTTTTGCACTTTGTGCAAAAAGCTACGCTTTGCGGTTGGTTGCTCCTCTTTGCAAAATGAAACATTTTGCAAGTAGCGGCTACGCCGCAATGTCTATCCTCTAACATCTGATTTCTGACATCTGGTGTGGGAGGCTTTTGGGTACACTCAAAAAAGAGAGCTGGAAAAGTTCCCCTCCGAGAGGGGGAAAATCGGCGAAGCCGATAGGGGGAGAAAGCGAGCGACGCAAGTCGCTTCTTGCTTCTTGCCTCTGACCTCTTGTTTCTGGATTGATTTACGACTAAACGCTAAAGGCGGGAGGCATATGATGTGCTTCCTGCTCTTGACCATTATGTGTTTATTATGAAGACAATATTATGTTGATAATCCTACTGATTGGCTCCGCATCCGCTTGTGTATCAACGACAATTTTTATAATCATCGGGTATTCAGTACCAAAAGCACCCGAGGCTATCCTGCAAAGGTTATAGCCCTCATATTTCGTCATACTTGCGGCGTTTGCACATTTCCCGCAAGACACACATCCGAAGTGTTTAATGTTTTTTTGAATCTTCGCTGTGTATGTCGGGCTTTCATCAACAACCTGTTTAGCTGCTTCGAATGAAAGCGGAATAAACGTAGTAACGCAGTCCGCTTTAACGGCGAATTTACAAATATTACGCTTTCCCTGTTTGAAAATCACGTTCCAGCAGGGAAAGACATAGGGTTGCAGCGTCAGATTGATTTCCGCTTTGCCCTCGCCGACAAACTCGGATATGAATTGTTGCAAGTACACCTTGTTTTCGCCCGCACAATTCAATACATTTTGCGACAAATCATACTTTGTTTCCGGCAATCCGCACAACGCATCAAAATCCGCAAAGTTGAACGCCTTCCATACAGGGCTTAATTTGTCTTTACCCTTTTCATCCGTTAAATTTTCTGCCATATATCGCATGGCATAGAGTAAAGGCGGGCAGTCCTCATACAGTATTTCCATACTGTCGCTTCCTGCATAGACTTTTACCTCCTTGCCGCTTTTGTAAAACAAAATGCCGAAGCCGAAATGCTCTAACCATTCAAAATAGGGCTTGGGGGGGGTTGAATTGCGTTTTGAAATTCGCCTTATCCACACGCAGGGAATATTCCGACCCCTGAGTGACCACTTCTCCCGATTTTGCCAAAGCCATCAAACACTCAACCGTGTTTCTAAGCGTGTTGTAGTTTTCTAAATCGTCGGCAAGTATGCCGATTTTAGTCATGACGCTTTCTGCTTTTGAAACCTCGAAAAGGGTATATTGCGAGTAGATTTCTCGAAGTAAATCCGAATAGGTGCGAAGTCTGCGTATTAAATCTTCGCTATCGGGTGCGGTTTGCTTAATATACGCTTCGAGGCGTGGCGACACATCGCATACGCTTTTACGCCAAAACTCCGCTTGGGTTTGTATAGACATATGGCAAACCCTCCTTTACGCCTTTTCTTTAATCGGAATCAATAAATCAAGCTGCTATACAATCGCACTATGATTATTACCGAACTTTTTAAGTTGGTAAGGGTAATTAAGCGTTTCTTCCAGCATATCAAACATATTTTCATATTTGCCCTGCCCGTTGTACTCATAACGCAGGCTTGTAACAGTGCTTGCAGCAAACGCAGTTAACGGCAATGCCGCAAAAACCGATACCACAAGGCACAAACACAAAACTATGCTTAAAACCTTTTTGCTCATAAAAATACTACTCAAAAAAACGAAAATTTAGTGAACATATTATATAATATTTGCTGCAAAATGGCAAGGGATTTTTCGAGTGTACCCAAAAGCCTCCCTCTGAGAGGGAGACTTTTTTGCTCTCACTTTATAGCCTCCCTCTTAGAGGGAGGTGGCAAGGCGTAGCCTTGACGGAAGGAGAAAAAGAGAAAAAACAGCGGCCGCACTTTTTGCAGTGCAGCCGCTTTTTACTTTATTACTAAAAACCACTCAAACCAAATCAGTTATGAACAGTGCCGCCCAGCAGTTCAATCCCTTGAAGGGCATAAACTTCGTCAATGGTTACCAGCTGGTAGCCTTTTTCGGTCAGACCTTTTACAATGTCCTCAACCGAATCCATAGTAACCTTGTGAATATCGTGCATTAAAACAACGGCGGCAGTGTGTGCGTTATCCATAACGCAATCCACAATATCGCTTTTGGTTCTGCCGGTTCGCCAGTCGTTTGTGTCAACATCCCAAAGAATTAACGGGTACGCCGAGAGTGTGCTGCAAACGCTGTCGTCAAAGCTGCCGTAGGGCGGGCGAACGATATGGCAGTTAACCCCGGTAGCATCGTAAATTATGTCATTCACATCCTCTACAGCGGCAAGGGCAGCACTGCTGCTTTGATCGGTTAAATCTGAGTGTGCCATTGTATGGTTGCCTATTTGGCACCCGGCATTTACAATATCTTTAAGAATATCGGGGTTATTTTCTGCTCTTGAGCCAACTACAAAAAATGTGGCACGGGCATTGTATTTTTGCAAAATTTTAAGCACTTTTTCTGTGTACTCGGTGCTGGGTCCGTCATCAAACGTAAGAGCCAAAAACGGTTTGTTAGGGTCAAGCGTCCGTCCGTCGGCGGTAACAATCGGTTCAAGAGGGCTTGTAGGGTTTACTTCAGGGCTTTCATTCGGTTCGGTGTTGGGTTTAGTTGGGGCAACGGTGGTTGTAGGCGAAGCGGTGGTTGTAACAGGCACTGTTGTTAAATCGGTTGAGTTGGGGGGTGTGGCGGCTGTATCGGGCGTTGCAACCGAAGCAGAGTTGCTGCCTGCAACTGCAAGGCAAATCCCTGTAATTACAGCAATGGCTAAAATAACGCAAACAGTAGCTATTACAATAAATTGGTTGCGTGCCCGTTTGCGGCGTTTGTTTTGGCGGTATCTGTAGGCTGAGCGTCTTTCATATGAATCATAATAATCGTTATGCTTGTCCAACTTCAAAATCCCCTTTATTACGACAAATTTTGCACAGTTATATTTCAATTTTATCACACACAAAAACAAACCGCAAGTGTTATTTTATGATTTAAAGTCTGTTTTATTTAAATTTTTGCTTAAACTGTTAAGTTTTTTATAAATTCTTTGCTAAAGTTAATTTTGTTCTCAGCCATGCAGACGGCAAACGAGTATTTGTTACCGTCCGGCATAAGCAGTGGAGTGTATAAAATGTTGTTGCATAGCATTGTGGTGTCGGCTTTTTTGTTTATTGAAGCTAAGCCTTGCCCGGTGCATTTTGCATAGCTTTCTTTTTTTGCCCAAATTTCGTAAAAAGCTGCTTTTTCATCGGTGGATGATTGCATATATTCAATTTCGGCTTCTGAAAAAACTTTTTGTGCAAGTTTTTTTAAGTCGACAATTTTTTTGTTTTGATGCAGTTGAATATCGCAGCCGACTTCTTGCTTTGCTACGGCTAAAAACGCATAGTTGCCGCTGTGAGAAATACTGAAAAAAGGCAGACCCGAAATTTTGGGCTTGCCTTTTGAAGAAAACGACACAGAAAAACAAGCCCCGCCGCCGCAAAGAACTTGCGACACCAGCCACCAACCCGTCAGCGATTGCAAAAGCCCGGTGTCGGTAAAGTTACGCCCGTTTTTAAAGGCTTTTATAAGCTCGTCTGCATTTGGGCAAAGTGAGGTGTTCTCAAAAATCTGTGCATAATAAACCTGCACATTTGCTTGCTCGTTGGTTTTGCTATTTGTTAAATATATATCAGTAACCGCCAACACCCTCTAAAGATTCATCATTCAAAATCCAGTCTTCAACATAAATTGCCGTAAACTTCTTTTTTGTGTTGCGTACAACAACCCTATGAATACCCGAATTTATAATCAGTTTTTTGCACATAGCACAAGAGTTTGCATTTTCGACATATGCACCGTCGGCTTCTCGCCCAACAAGGTAGAGTGTGCCGTCATACATCATATCTCGTGCGGCGTGAATAATAGCGTTAGCCTCGGCATGAACACTGCGGCATAGCTCATAACGCTCGCCACGGGGGATGTTGTTCTTTTCTCGCAGGCATTCGCCGTTATCGATGCAATTTGTACGCCCTCTGGGGGCACCTGTATAGCCTGTAGAAACTATTTGGTCGTTGTTTACAATAATCGCCCCAAAATTCCGACGCAGGCAAGTGCCACGCTCCAAAACGGTCTCGGCAATGTCAAGGTAATAATTTTCTTTATCAATTCTCTGCATAAATTCCCACCCCATAATATATATTTAAACAAGCATAAAGTTATTTATATTTCTTTAAGTGCGGCTAAACAGTTTTTGCAAATGGCAACACTTTTAAATGTTTGTAAATGTTCGGCTTCGCCGCAAAAGTAGCAGCCCTCTATGTGTTTTTTAAGAACAATTTTGTCGTCATCAAAAAAAATATCCAGTCTGTCGCCCTCGGCAAGATGAAAACTATTGCGAATGGGTTTTGGCAAAACCATACGCCCTAATGCATCAATCTTGCAATCGCAGAATGCAGATTTCATAAGCACCTCCTAACTGTGCCTAATGTAATTATACATTAACATATCATAACTCAAATAACAAAATTCTACATATAGTGGCACTAAAACCTAAGAATAACTATATATATTTTAATAACAACATTATTCTACCAAAAGTTGCCAAAAAAGTCAATGGTAACTTTACACTCATTGATAGTAATATGATTTCTCAATGCAAGTGAATTTGAGTACGGTTTTTATGTGCAAAGAAAGGCAGGCGAACAAAAATGCTTAATTATATTTGGGGGTTTATGATACTTGCAAGTATTGTTGCCTCGCTGCTGCTGGGCAACACCGAGGCACTAACCAACGGAACCCTGCAAGGTGCCGCTGATGGTTTGCAGCTGCTGCTTACAATTTTGCCTATGATGGTGCTTTGGACGGGAATGATGGAAATTGCCCAAGCCGCCGGAATAACCGAGAAAATTGCAAAGTTTTTTTACCCTGTGTTAAAAAGAATTTTCCCCGATTTAAAGCCCGGCAGCCCGGCTTTGGAATGTATATGTCTTAACCTGAGTGCTAATTTGCTGGGAATTGGCAACGCTGCTACGCCGTTTGGATTGAGGGCGATGGATGAGCTGCGAAAATTATCGCCCCACAGCGAGGTTGCAAGCAATAATATGATTATGTTTGTAGTTATGAACACGGCGGCAATTCAGCTTTTGCCTACAACAATCGGTATGCTGAGGTATAACGCAGGCAGCACATCACCGTTTGATATTCTGCCGGGCATTTGGGTAACGTCGGTTATAGCTCTCGTTTTTGCAGTGGTTTTAGCAAAAGCCCTAAACAAAATGCAAAGAAAAAAAGTCGGCAAATCACCCTCTGCTTGAACAACAGATTAAACCGACACAAGCTTTCGGCTCACAGGGCTTGTGTGTAATTAATATATTTTTGTGAGCCGGAAAGGCTAATGGTCATAAAGATGGAGTTTGCCGTGCCGTGTGTTATCGGGCTGATTATAATTTTCGGGCTGATTAAAAAAGTGCCCGTGTTCGACACATTTTTAAAAGGTGCAAAAAGCGGACTTATAAGCGTATATAGCATTGCCCCAACTATGATTGGGCTGATTGTTGCCGTAAGTATGCTGCGGGCAAGCGGAGCTTTAGATTTTTTCGGCAGCCTTATTGCCCCGGCGGCACAAAAGGTTGGTATCTCGCCCGAAATTATACCATTTGCACTGCTGCGTCCTGTTTCGGGCGGCGGCTCGACCGCACTTTTTTCTAACATAATAAACGAGAACGGACCCGACAGCTTTGTCGGCAGGGTAGCCTCTGTAATGGCTGGCTCGACCGAAACTACCCTCTATGCCGTTACAGTCTATTTTGGCAGTGTGGGCATAAAAAAAATCAGGCATACCCTTTGGGTAGGCCTGTTTGCCGACTTTACGGCGTTTGTTTTTGCACACTTAACGGTGCGACTTTTTATGTGAAATCACTTCTAAAAAGACTTGTTAATCATACAAAATTTAGTTGCAGTTAATTATAGTCTTGCAAAATCTTTTTCATTTCTATCTCGGTTTGAGCCTCAAGTCCCCTTGCAAGTGCTTTTTGGTCGTCAATCGGCAAAACGGTAACTACAATATCGGTTTTTTCATATGGCTTTGCCTCTCCGTTTTTATAGACCACAATACGGTTATTTTCACTTATAATTAAGAACTCGCCGTTAAAAGCTGGTATGCCCTGTGTTTCGGTAATGCCCGGTGCAGGTGTTTTAACTTCGTTTGCATTGGTGCCTGTTACCGGCATAACGCTTAAACAAATTATCATACAAACCAACACTATCCCGCCCGATAAACTGATGATATATTTTAAGCTCTTCATTAAAAACCCCGCCTTTTTCTGATATTTGGATTAAGTAAAAATAGCATCAACAAGAAAATATCCTTGCAAATTTAATGTTTACAAGGATATTTTTTACAATTTTTTTGTTTTTATACGTTGGGAAAGGATTAATATAAAGCACTCTTCTGCAAAACAGTTGAAAATATAGCGTATTTGCATATGCGATATAAAACTGAGTACATTAGCACAACAAGAAAAGGCAAATTAGTTATCCAAGACCCGAAATGTGAAATAATATCTCTTGATAACTCCCCATTTGCGTGTTATAATTCTAAAAGCGTCTTGTTGCAAATTTCTTTTGAAGTCGCTTTAAAAACACAACGGCAGGATGAACTTTTACATTTATATCTATCGTTTTTCTGTCGTGTAATGTGTTATATATGGCTCGTTGGTCAAGCGGTTAAGACTCCGCCCTCTCACGGCGGCATCGGGGGTTCGATTCCCCCACGAGTCACCAATTTTTTTTGCACCTTACTTTGTCCGGTTAAACTAAGGCAAAGGTGTAGCAAAAAAGAAAAAACCAACCGCAACCTTTACGTTGGTTAGAGCACACTCCCCTTTTTATTTTAGAAAAAAATAAAAGGAAAAAACAACCGCAACCCTTACGTTGGTTAGAGCACACTCCCCCTTTTTATTTTATAAAAAATAAAAAACAAAAATATGCACCATTAGCTCAGTTGGCTAGAGCACCTGACTCTTAATCAGGGTGTCCAGGGTTCGAGTCCCTGATGGTGTACCATAAAAATATTAAACAAAGCCGCCTGCGGGCGGCAAGCTAATTTCGAGGTGTAGCGCAGTTTGGTAGCGTGCTTCGTTCGGGACGAAGAGGCCGCAGGTTCGAATCCTGTCACCTCGACCATGCGGACGGCGAAAGCCGTCCGCAACGATATTTACCCTTTTGGCAAATGATATGCCTACGCCGTGATATGACTTCGTCGTGATATGCACCTTCGGTGCGTGAAGAAGCAAATATCATATCACTCGTGGCAAGCACCGACTATCACTTTTGCGTAAGCAAAAATATCACAGTGCATCGCAAGATATCGCTAAATTAGCATCTTTTTCATCAGATGATTCCACGTCGGAGCAAAGTTCGCTTTGCTCCGACGTCTTTATGAATAAAGACGCTAATCGCCTGCTTCCTTGCTCCTCCTTTTCCCCACACACTCGTGTGCGGGAACCCCGTATTGGCTGTCGCCGCAGTGAAAAATGCACAGGTTAAGGAGCAGGATAAAACGAGCCTTGATATCTTCCGGACTAAGCACAAGTCCTCGCCGACCTCGACAGCTTACCTGACCCGGATGTACCGGAAAGTGAAATCATCGACAATCTTGAGGCGACGATGGAGAGTTTTAAAGAACTTATGGCGGAGTAATGGTAATAATACCTTAAAATGGGAACCTCTCCAACTTCAATATGTTGGGGGAGATGTTTTGCAGCAAGACGAAAAAAATCACCAGCATTTATATACAGTGTATAGCGGCTCATCCGCATTTCGAATTAGCACAAGTGTGAATTCTTGGATGTTCCGTCCTTTAAATATACAAGAACAGTTACCACCATCTTTTTATGATGAAGTTAGCGCTCTAATTGCCAAATTCGATAATAGTTGGTGGGAGATGCTAAAAGAGTATTCTTGCATTAAGATGCTGATAGAGATATATTGTCGCTACATAGGAAAACGACGCAGTAATTCACATTCGTTATTATTGAGGCATTATCCTGAGCAATGCGGCTTCTCGTATTTGGATGATAGATCTCCTCCCCTATTTAAAAAGCATTGCTTTCGCTGCTGTGACTATTTTGATATGTGTGGTAAACAATCCAATTATGCTAATACCTCCACTGTATTATTTGGAGATCTCGAATTAGATGGTAAGGCACAAGACGTTTTGATGCGAAACAATTTTATTGATTGGAAAGTCGGTACTGCTCTAATTCCACATCATGGAGCTGATAGTGATGATTTGTTGTGGTTAGATGAGCAGCTAAGAAATTATTCGAATTATGCAATAATGGTTGTTTCTTACGGAAACGGCAATAGATACGGGCATCCCAAATTCTTATATGACGGTACCATTGCTAAATTGAATAATCCTGTAGCGTTTGCAAACGATGAAAAGTCATATAAATATTTTATAGAGGTTCACGAATAATCATAACGCAGGTTTTCGACTGTGCCATTAGCTTTTGTTCGGGACACTTTTAGAAATTGTTTGTTAAATCGTTTTTTTCTTCAAAAAATCCACCTGCTCAACATAAAAGCGGGTGGGTTATTTTTTTATTGCAGCTTGCACCCATCTGTTTCACCTACAGTAACAATGGCTTATTAAATTATTATAGCACAAACAGCTCTCTTTGGTCAATATCAGCTGTATATATACCGGGACGAATAGCGTTTGCTTTATGTTTTTTCAAAACTGCAAACATATAACACGCATTCACAAGAAAATAATTTTATTTATAATCTTGTCAAAAAGTGTTGATTTTTCTGCCAAAAGTGTTATACTGTTTTCATAAGATTTCAAGTTGAAACATGCAAACAATTTAAACATTTTTTAAATTGTTAACTCTACTTAATAACATTGTTCAAACGGAGGCGGCAAATGGAATTCATCGCCCATAAACGAACATCAGACCAAGCTGAACAATCTGTTTATTCTCACAATACGGGCACTGCAAAATTGGCAAAAAAGTTTGCGAAATCGTTTAACTCCGGCGACTTTGCTTACACCGTTGCACTTGCCCACGACATCGGTAAGTATTCTGAAGAATTTCAGCGTTATATAAAATTCGGCGGCAAACGTGGCAGCGTCGACCATGCCACTGCCGGCGGGCAATTGCTGTTTAACCTTAACAAAAACAGTTTGGGTGCAATCGCTGCCTATTGCATTATGGGGCACCACGGCGGGTTGCCTAACTGCGGGAGTGAATTTTCGGACGGAACACTTCTTTCTCGATTAAGTAAGACAGTGGACGATTATTCTAACCAACAATTGCAGCAGCAGGATTTTTCTTTGCCTCTTCCTAATTTGCTTTTTTCAACACGATTTAGTGTTTCTTTTTTTACCCGAATGATATTCTCAACTTTGGTTGACGCCGACTGGCTGGACACCGAAGCCTTTATGAACGAAAAACCAAATGCTGATAATAATGAAAGTTTTACCCCCATTTTACGTGGAGAGTATGACACTTTGCCTGCATTGCTAAAAAAACTTAATAACCATTTATCAGGTTTTAAAAACCCGACAAGCAACCTTAACAAACTCCGCTGCGAGCTGCTTAACAATTGCATCGCTGCGGCACAGGGTGCTGCGGGGCTTTTTACTTTAACTGCACCCACCGGCAGCGGCAAAACATTGTCGAGCTTGGCATTTGCTATTAACCATGCAGTTAAGCAAGGTAAGGAGCGTATTATTTATGTTGTGCCGTATACAACAATTATTGAACAAAACGCAGATGTTTTTGCAAAAGTACTTGGAGCGGAAAATGTTGTACAACACCACAGCAATATAGAATACGACGACGAAGACTATCGCCGCTTTGCTACCGAAAATTGGGATGCCCCGATTATTGTTACAACCAATGTTCAATTTTTTGAAAGCCTATACAGTTGCAAACCTTCTGCCTGCCGAAAACTGCACAACATTGCTAACAGCATAATTGTTTTTGATGAAGCTCAGATGCTGCCGATTAATTACCTTATCCCTTGTGTTAGGGCAATGCAAGAGCTTGTTAGCATATATAATTGCACCGCCGTTTTAGCAACGGCAACCCAATCGGCACTTGAACCTTACTTCGAACCCCTTAAAGCAACCGAAATTGTAAGCTCGCCTTTAGAAATGTACAAAGCATTTAAAAGGGTTACATACAAAACTATGCCAAAGCCAATAGACGTTGATGGTTTAGCCGCAATTTTAAAATCCTCTAAACAAGTTTTGTGCATTGTAAACCTGCGAAAAACAGCACAAAACTTATGCAAGGCTTTGGGCAATGGTGCTATTCATCTTTCCACAACTATGCACCCTGCACACCGCACAGCAGTTTTAAAAACAATACGAAATAAGCTTGACGACGGCGAGCCCTGCATTGTTGTTGCAACCTGTTTGGTAGAAGCCGGAGTAGATGTAAACTTCCCCGTTGTTTACCGAGAGAAAAACGGGCTTGACAGTATAATTCAAGCGGCGGGGCGTTGCAACCGAGAAGGCAAAAATCCTGCCGAAGATTCGGTCGTTACGGTTTTTGAATTGCAGGATGTTAAAAACAACACAAGCGATACTATGCAGCGAATTGGTGCTTATGAAGAAATTGCCCGCAAATATGCGGATATAGCCGAACCGGATGCAATTCATTCGTATTTTGAACAACTGTTTTATGAAAGAGGCAACGAACAGCTGGATGTGAAAGATATTGTAAAGTCTTTGGAGCAAAACCCGCAAACCTTTAACGACCGTACTGTTTTTTGTTTTCCTTTTAAAGATATTGCCGAAATTTTTAAAATTATAGAATCTGCAACTTTGCCTGTGTTTGTGCCTAAGGGCGATGACGCCGAAAGCATTGCACAACGGTTAAAAGACGGTGAGTGTACCCGTGCCTTGATGAGAAAAGCCGGACGATACATGGTAAACCTTTATAAAACAGATATTGAAAAGTTAGATGAAATAGGTGCGGTTGAGTTCTTAGGCGATATTTATATTTTGGGCGATACGACACAGTACAGTGATGTTATGGGTATTTTGCTCGAACCGCAAGGCGGCAATGCAATAATAATTTAATAAGAATCATCAGAAAACCTGTAATTTATTTAAAGGAGAAGTGCCATAATGAGCATAAAGTTTGAAGTTTGGGGCGACTACGCCTGTTTTTCTCGCCCGGAGCTTAAAGTTGAGCGTGTAAGCTATGATGTTATTACGCCATCGGCGGCAAGAGGCATTTTAGAGGCGATTTTTTGGAAGCCAGCCATAAAATATGTAATAGATGAGATAGCTGTTTGCTCCGATATTCAATTTGAAAACATTCGCCGCAACGAAGTTAACTCCAAAGCTTCTCCTAACGTGGCGTTTATTTGTTCATCCGACGACCGTTCGCAAAGAGCAGCTTTGGTTCTTAGAAATGTAAGGTATGTTATAACCGCACATTTTGAGCCGACCGACAAACTTGGCGAACGTGATAAATCGCCTGACGGCAGCTTTAACCACGGCAAATTTACCGATATTATTAAACGCCGCTTAAAAACAGGTCAGCATTTTCATCAGCCGTATTTGGGAGTAAGAGAGTTCCCTGCATACACACGGCTTATAGAAGACGGCGACGATTGCCCCGCCCCAATTAACCAGAGTCGTTCTTTTGGGCTTATGCTGTATGACATTGATTTTGTGTGGGAAACGCAAACCGATAAAAAAGGCAATGTAACAGAAGTTGTAAACGACCGACTGCCCGAATATTTTTTTGCCGAAATGAACAACGGCATTATTGATTTAAGAAATGCGGAGGTGCTGAAATGATTTTGCAAGCACTGGTGCAACGGTACGACGATATTGGCGGTGCACCCTTTGGCTGGAAAATGCGTCCCTGCGATTTTGCGATTAGGTTAGACGAGCAAGGTAATGTTTTGAAAATAACTCCGCTGGAGATAACCGAAGGCAAAAAGAAAATCCGCAAAGAGTTCCTTCTGCCCGAAGACCCTGTGCGTTCCAGCGGCATAAAACCATTCTTTTTGTGCGATAACGCAAAATATTTTTTTGGAGTCGACCCTAAAAAAGGTGAGGAAGCAAAAGCCGCCACGGCAAAATTATATAAAGAAATTTTGGAGCAAATAGACAGCTCGGCTGCAAAAGCAATTTTATTGTTTTTTAATAAATCTGTAATCCCCGAAGATTTAAGCCCCACAGGTTCTTTTGTATTTATGGTTAACGGGCGTTACGCCCACGAAGACCCCAAAATTCGTGAAGCGTGGGATTACTATTATAACAAGCCGACAACACAAAAACAAGAAATGTGCCTTGTTACCGGGCAAAACGATATAATCGAAGAACAACAAGGCAAAATTACGTTGAGGGGCGTTTCTGCAGGGGCAGTGCCCTTAATAAGCATTAACGCCGACAGTTTTACTTCCTATGGCAAAACCACAAAAGACCCTGCTGCACAAATAGGCAAAAAGGCAACTTTTAAGTATGTTACCGCACTAAACGATTTGCTGAAATCAAAAAATAACCATAAGTACTTAGCAGGGGATACTATAGTCTACTGGGCTAAAGGGCACGGTGAGCAAGAAGAAAAAGTTTTCAACTTATTGGCAGACCCTCCAAGTGATGATTATGAAATAACCGAAACTACGATAAAAAATGTTATGGAAGCAATTGCACGGCAAAACAATATTGATATAGACAAATGCGATTTTAAACGTGAGTTTTATGTTCTTTGTTTGTCGCCAAACGCAGGGCGGATGAGCGTAAGATTTTTTTGGCGTAGCAGCTTTGGCGATATTATTAAAAACATTAATGCTCACTATAAAAATATGGAAATTGTAAGTGATAACAGAAATAAGTACAGGTTTATTCCGCCGTGGCAAATATTAGCCGCAACAACTGTTAAAGAAAAAACAGACGATGCCGCACCTTTATTGAGCGGGCAACTTATGCAGGCAATTATTACTGGGCGTGATTACCCTTTGACCCTTTACAACGCAATGCTCAACCGCATTAGAGCCGGAGCAGACATAAACCGGGTTAGAGTTAGCGTAATTAAAGCGGCATTAATAAAAAACAAAAACTTAAACAATAAAAACGAAACGGAGGTTATTACAGTGGCACTAAATCCAAACAGCACAAACATACCGTACAATTTAGGCAGGCTATTCTCGGTGCTGGAAAGACTTCAGGAACAGGCGAACGATTCGTCTGGCATTAGAGCAAGCTATTTTGCAAGTGCAAGTGCAAACCCGTCAACAGTCTTCCCTACTTTGTTAAAGCTGTCGGTGCACCATGCAAAAAAGGTAACAATCGGTACTTGCATTAAATTCGAAAAACTAAAAAGCGAAATCCTCTCTAATTTGGACGACGAAAACCCGTTCCCAAATACTTTAAATATGGAGGAGCAAGGCAAGTTTATTATCGGTTATTATCATCAGCGGCAAGACTTTTTTACAAATAAAGATAATTTAAAGGAGAACGAAGAAGATGTTTGAAAACGCAATTAAAAACAGGTATGAATTTATTATTTTTTACGATGTAGAAAACGGCAACCCCAACGGCGACCCCGATGCAGGCAACCTGCCCCGCATAGACCCCGAAACAGGGCACGGCATTGTAACCGATGTTTGCATAAAGCGTAAAATCCGCAATTATGTAGATATGGTTAAAGAAGGCGAACAAGGCTTTGACATTTATGTTAAGCAGGACAGGCTTTTAAATGTAAAAGACGAAGAAATTATAAGCACTTTAAAAAGTGGTTCCAGCCAAGATGAACGTGATTTGGGATTTAAGTCAGGCATGTGCCAAAAATATTATGATATTAGAACATTTGGTGCTGTTATGACTACAGCCGGAAAAAAAGATAAAAAGGATTCCGATAATAAAGAAAAAAACAAACTACGCAATACCGCAGGGCAAGTTCGTGGTCCTGTTCAGCTTGCTTTCGGTAAAAGTGTTGACCCTATTGTCCCCCGTGAAATATCCATCACACGTATGGCAATTACAAACGAAAAAGACAAAGAAAAAAGCAATACTATGGGAAATAAATTCATTGTGCCCTATGCACTTTATCGTCAAGAAGGCTTTATATCGGCTAACCTTGCCGAACATATTACCGGCTTTAGCGACGACGACCTTAACCTGTTGTGGGAAGCAATAGAAAATATGTTTGAGTTTG
Organism: Oscillospiraceae bacterium; assembly: GCA_031262125.1. Lineage (GTDB taxonomy): Bacteria > Bacillota > Clostridia > Oscillospirales > Acutalibacteraceae > JAISII01. Next base: position 14,248 of record JAISII010000039.1, read on the forward strand.
ACCGCAGTGCGGCAAGGGGCAAAATGGCAGCCCGTGAGCTGATTATTTTTAAGCACGAAAATGTTTTGGGCAACGCCCCTGCACACAAACTGTTTGATTTGGTAAAAGCCGAAAAAACAACCGACGGTGCAGCACGCAGTTTTAGCGATTATACTATTACCGTTGACACAAACGCACCCGATGGCATAGAAATTATAAGGAAATCTCTGTGATGAACGAGGACGAATATTTGCTGTTATCGGGCATACAGCATTTTAACTTTTGCCGCAGGCAATGGGCGTTAATACATATCGAGGAGCAATGGAGCGAAAACTACCTTACCACCGAGGGCAACTTAGCCCACGAGCGTGCTCATAATTCAAGCTTGACAGAAAAACGTGGCGATGTTATTACGGCACGGGGGCTTAAAATAGCTTCTAAAGAGCTTGGATTGTCGGGCGAATGCGATGTTGTAGAATTTCATTCTGACCCGCAAGGTGTAACGCTGCAAAAACACAAGGGACTTTATTTGCCTATGCCTGTTGAATATAAACGGGGCAAGCCTAAAACCGACGATTGCGACAGGTTGCAGCTTTGTGCACAGGCAATGTGCTTGGAAGAAATGCTGCTTTGTACCATAAATTCGGGGGCATTGTTTTATGTTACACAAAAACGCCGAGAAATCATCGACTTTACGCCAGAGCTGCGTGAAAAAGTACGCAAAACAGCAGCCGAAATGCATGAGCTTTACCGCCGCAAACACACCCCAAAGGTAAAAACGGGCAGCTTTTGCAAAAGCTGTTCTTTAGCAAACATATGCCTGCCTGTGCTAAATACCTATGGTTCGGCTAAAGAATATGTTAAAAACAAAATTAGGGAGGTGGGCGATTTATGAGAAAACTGCTCAATACGCTTTATATTAACAAGCCAGATTGCTACCTCTCGTTAGAAAACGAAAACATTTGTATTAAGCAAGATGCCGAGGTTATTCTGAGAGTACCGCTGCTTAATTTGGAAGCCATTGTTACCTTAGGCTATACCGGTGCAAGCCCTATGCTTATGGGAGAATGTGCCAAACGGGGAATAGCTCTTACATTTTTAAGCTCAAGCGGCAAATTTTTGGCAAATGTTACCGGCGAGAGCAAAGGCAATGTTTTGCTGAGAAAAGAACAATACCGAATTTCGAACAGCGAAAACGCAAGCCTAAAATACGCAAAACATTTTATTATAGGCAAAATTTACAACGCAAAATGGATTTTGGAGCGTGCTGCACGAGATTACCCTCTGCGTTTAGACGTAAGTTCTTTAAAAAACGCTACCGCAAAGCTTTCTGCTGCGTTAGAAGCAATCCCCGAATGTGATAATCTTGAAGACCTCCGTGGAATTGAAGGTGCAGCGGCAACCGTTTATTTTCAGCAGTTTGGCAACCTTATTTTAAC
>JAISII010000049.1 GCA_031262125.1 Oscillospiraceae bacterium
CCCAAAATCAAGTTTGAAATTGTGGTTTCCTCTCAGGAATGGGCAGACAAAACAATAGAAGCTATTGTTAAAGCTGCACGCACAGGCAATATGGGCGACGGTAAAATCTTTGTTTATGATTTATCGCAAGTTGTGCGTATAAGCACAGGTCAAACCGGCACCGATGCCATTAACTGATTTGCAAAACATCTTTAATTGATTATTCCTATTGTAAATTCTCAATAAACACAAAATCCCCTTGGTGCAGCGGTGAAGCAGCATCAAGGGGAAGTTTTTGTTTTTCTCCTTCCGTCAGAGCTACGCCTTGTTCTTCCAGAGGCAAGAGGTCAGAAGCAAGAAGCAAGATTTAGCGGCTATGCCGCCATTTTTCTCCTTCCGTCAGAGCTACGCTCTGCCACCTCCCTCTAAGAGGGAGGCTTTTGGGTACACTCGAAAAAGAGAGCAAAAAAAGTCCCCCTCCGGGAGGGGGAAAGGCGGCAACGCCGACAGGGGGAGAAAGCGAGCGATGCAAGTCGCTTCTGACCTCTAACATCTGATTTCTGACATCTGGTGTTGGACAGGGGGAGAAAAAAAGCAACCCCAAAGCCTCGCTCTACTTATTATCCAACGGAATATACCCCGTTTGTTCAATCAAAGTTTGCCCTTGGGGCGACAATATCCAGTCAATAAGTTTCTTTGCGTTGCCCGTAGGCTCGCCGTTTGTAACGGCATAAAAATTGTAAGTAAAGCGGTAGCTGCTGTTGGAAATATTATTAATTGACGGATAGACACCGTCGATTTTTAACATTTTTGCGTTTGTGTTTGGGTACATAGTGGTTGCAAAATAGCGGTACGAGTAACCGATTGCGGGTTGAACACCATTCCAACTGACCGACACTTGTTGCATAAGGCTGCCGTTTCCGACTAAGCTTTTGTCGGGCAGTGGCTGCGGTTTTTGAATTGGCAGCCCTTGCATTATGGTTTGCAAACCCGTTTGGCTACCGCTGCCTTCTTGCCGCATAAAGGCGATAATTTTGCCGCCATTGCTCCACCCGAGAGTGTTCCAATATGCTGATTTGCCCGAATAGATGTTCTTGATTTGCTGATATGACAAATTGTCAAGCGGGTTCTCTTTGCCTACAAGGAACACAAATGCTTCTTTGCCTATGGGCGTAAAAATTAGCTGGGTGCCTGCTTCTTTTGCAGTTTGCTTTTGCTTTTCGGATGCACTTGCCGCAAATATAATATCGCACTGCCCGTTAATGATTCTGTTATAAGCATTAGTTGTGTTGCTGCATATGGCTATATCGGGCGAATAAGCATTTTTATCATAGACAGAATTTACAATTCCGGCATAAACAGGGTACATTGCCGTAGCACCGTCCAGCACAGGCAAATCGTCAGCCAGTTTTAGCGATGGGTTTTGCACTGTTATGGCTAATGTGCCTTCTTTAAACGGCTCATAGAGCGTTAAATCGGGTGCACTGCCGGATGTTTGGGGCGTTTTTGCTAACGGGTACCAGTCGCCCGTACTTGCCGGAACGAGCATCGTCGACCATATCAAAGCTAAAACAACAATAACAACTGTTGAAGTTTTTGCGTTGCGGTAACGCTTCCAAATAAGTGCGATTATAAACGCCAATACTCCCGTTAGCAACACAAACGGCATAATGCCGATAATATTGTCAAAAGCAGCAATTTGGCTCAAATATTCAAACCGCTCAGCAAAAAAACAATAAAACGCAACAGCAATAATTGTTAAAGCTGTTTTTAGGGTTCTAAATCCTGCTTTTTTTACATCCATTGCAACCCCGCCAAGGTGTACCCCGAGATGATGCAAATTATAAAGTAAATATAATAAAACCAAGGGTTGCACATAACTACAGTTAGGACAGACAGAACCTGCCCCGTCAAACCTATTTTTTTCCACCTAAACAGCGAAATAATGCAAAGAACAGCACCAATTCCCGGCAGAACAATTGTTACCCAAGTTATTACATTGCCTACATCACTATTAATCGTCCCGATAATGTTGAACAAAATTATCTCAATAATTATAATTGCCGCACCCGACAGCATAATCAAAAAGCCTATTAACGGGAGTTTGTTTAGCAGTGATTTTTTTTGTTTTGTTTGTGTTGTCATGGTTTTTTTGTCCTCACTTTTTTATTCAACAGTAAAATCAATCTCAAATCGCTCGCCATGGTGGAACAAAATTCCGTCGGTTAAACGAATCCGCAGCAGCACCGTGTTTGGGTCGCTTTCGTTTGTATGCCCGTTATCGTACCATTCGGCAAATGCGGTGCGAATTTTCGTCATCATTTCTGCGTTTTGCGGGGCAAGAACATGTCCCAAATTTTCACCGATACCGTGGGCGGTGAACCATTCGCCGCAAACTCCGATGGCGGGGTTTTTCTCAATTTGCTTAATCTTGCCCGATAACGCATAGGTTACAACATAAAATGCTCCGTTTTCATAAAAAGCATTAACAGTCCGCACACTCGGGCGGTCGCCGTCTATGGTGGCAACGTAGAGGAAGGTATCGTGCCCGAACCTTTCTGTCATAAGGGTTAAAGCTCTTTCATTGGTTTTGCTCATAGTGTTTTTCCGCCCTTTATAAAATTTTTATTGTGTATCATAATATTTTCATTCCTTTTAAATACGACAGGTTCACAATTGAACCGTTTGCTTTCCACCGGTTTTTCGCCACAGCCCATTCCTCGGGGTAGTCGTTCCAACCCCACGGAATCGCCCACGAGCCGTCGTCAAGCTGCGTTTTGACTATGTATTCGCATTCGTAGTCGGCTACTGCTTTGTTGTCGGCGTAAAAAATGCTGTTGGGGTTGTTAAAAAACTGAGAAGGCTTGCAAATGTAGCTTGTGTCCCACTCTTGAGTGTTGGCTGAGATACTGTGTTTTACTTGAGCTTGCAGTTTGCTCTGTAAAGCGGCAAGGTCGATAATGTCGGTTGCTTTGGCTTCGGTCAGATATTCATACAGGCGTATGTAGCACAGCCCGGTATGCATATCATTCAGCAAGCCCTGCCCGGCATATGTGCCAAAGGCTTCTTTTGCTATGCGTTCGCCGAGTTTGTACAGGTCGCTTCCACGTTTTGCAAATCGCACGATAAACCCCGCAAGCAAGCTGTTGGGTTATAATCGTTATGGCAAGTGCTGTCGCTTTCGGTGTGCCACCACGGAGCGTGAGGGAAGTCGTTATTACTGCGGACGGTGGTGCACCAAAAGTGTCCCTCAAAATCCGCACCGCTAGCAAGGTAACGCAGAATGCTTTGTATAATCGGATGAGCTATGTCAGTGCAGCCGACTTCCCGCAATATTTCTGTCGCTGTCCATGTTTGAATGGGCGAAGAGTTTGGATTCCACGCATCCGCTTCTAAAGCATGTCCGAACCCGCCGTCGTGGTTCTGATAAGCGGCGAGGGCGTTCAGCACAGCTTCTTTACTACCATTCTCGAAATGATATTGAAACCGTGCGAAGTCTATCGGTCGGGCGTTGCGGTAGATAAATGCACGGGCTTTTTCGTAGGTATTGTTCATATCTATTTTTCGCCTCCGTATTTTTCGTTGTTGATAGCTTCTTTCTTCACGATAACATCTTCTAAATCAATGTCGTACACATTCGCAATAGCGAGAGCGTAATAAATAACGTCCCACAATTCTTCCTCAATGGTTTCTTTGATTAGTGATGGCTCTGTCGGACGTAAATTCTTCCTCATCGCTCGTGCCAGTTCGCCGACTTCCTCCACGAGTTTAAGAAAGTATTTGTCCACAATCTCCGGGTGGAAGTCCTTTGCTTTTATGTAAGTTTGCAGAGCATTTATATCGAAATTCATACAAAAACCTCCGTTATATCAAATTATAGAATGCCGCACGGCACAACCTAATATATATCGACAGCTTTTACTTCGCCCAGTACGTTAGCACCTTACAAAACCAATCGGTACGCTTCTTTGTCGGGTATTAGCGTATCCTCACAGGCTTTGCCGCCGCTCACTCCAACTCCCTCAAATGCTGCAAATGTATGCCTATATGCCCAATGCCGAGAATACCGGCAGCTAAAATCAGCCAAAGCAGCTTGCCATAAATGCCAAGCAGAATAAACGCTGCCACCGGCAGGGTTGCCCCCGGCAAAGGCACGCCCAAAAACGGGCGGTAAAAGTCTTTTAGCGTATGCCCGTTGCAAAAATATCTTACCCAATACAGCTCGTATGCAAGCATAAGCACAGCCGAGGCTGCAAGCCACAAAAGCCAAGTATCCCACCCGTGGGGGTTAGTGTTTGAAAAGCATAAAACCGTTGCAACAGTCAGCACTTGCCCTGTGCGTTCAAACACAAGCAGCACTTTGTTTTCGTTAGCCGAGGTGTAGCCCTCGGGCTTGTTTTTTGCCCAAATAATATTGGGTATTTGCAGCATAAGCAAATAAATCAGCCCAATGTAAGAGAACCCGAATTCGCCCATAAAAATAGTCCTTTTTTATGTATTTTTTGGTTATGTAAAGGTTTAGCTTTTGCACTGAAAAATTTTTAACTAAGCAATTCCGCAAAATCGTCTATTATAATTGCGTTTGGTGCAGCGGCAAATTGAAGGCGGCTTTGGTGCCCTTTAGTTATAAGTATGCAGTCGCAGCCGATTGCAACAGCCGAATGGTAATCGTGCAGGGTGTCGCCAATTACCAAGCATTTTTTTGGGGCAAGTTTGTTATCTTTCACATATTGCCGTGCCACTGCGGTTTTGTCGCCTGCGGTTAGGTCGTGTCGCCCAATCACATCATCAAAAAAGAAAGGTATTCCGGTTTTGGATAGCTTTGATGCGATGGTGTTTACAAATGCCGAAGACAGCACAATTTGAGAAGCTCCGGCTTTTTTAAAAGCCTCCAGCATTGGCACAACGCCGGGCATAAGCGGTTTTTTTGCAATATGCTTGTTATAGCCCTCGTGGAACTCAGTTGCGATTATGTCAAACGTAACGACGTTAAGGTCGAAAAGATTTTCGTAAAATTTAGAAATAGGCGTGTCAACAAAGCTGTAATATTGCTCTGCCGTAATTGGCTTCATATCCCGCTTTTGCAGCATATCGTTAACCGAATTGAGAGCCGCACCGAAGTCGTTGA
>JAISII010000019.1 GCA_031262125.1 Oscillospiraceae bacterium
TGTCGTAGTTCCGTAATTGGAACGGACTGCGTTTCTTGTTCTTTGGAAATCGTTTCGGGCATTAAAAAAACCTCCTTCCCTCTGAAATTCACTCAGATTGGCGGAGATTGACTCTTAAAATTGGCTTATTAACTTTGATTGACTCTCTTAATTTGCTGTTAGACGTTGATTTTCATTGTTTGTCATTGATGAGAGAAAAACTCTCTGATAGAACACTTGCATTTTTTGTTCGCTTGTGGTATACTGTAGTTAGTTCTTCGGTACGCCGTGTTCTGTGTTCTTATAATATCACAGAACGCAAAATACGTCAATACGATTTTGAGAACTAATGCTAAATTCGTTCGCCAAACGAACACAGCAAGGAGGAAAGAGGAAAATGTCCGCTTATGCACAAAAACCCGAATTGAAATTGTTCGGAGAGAGGATAGCCCTGAAACGCACGGAGCGTAATCTATCCCAACAGCAGCTTGCCGACCGTATCGGCATTAAACGACCGGCGCTTACCAAAATAGAAGCCGGGGCGCAGGATATGAGAATTGAAACCTTGGCGGCCTTAACAAAGGCGCTTAACACGTCGGCAGACTATTTTATACACGGTGCGTCGGCAAAGTCGATGGACATCTATATGACGACGGGGCTTGAAGACGGCGCAATAAAAAATCTCGCCAAGTGGAAAGAACTTGAAGAAGACTTCGGTGATTCGTTTGAAGACTATCCTGGGAGGATAGAAGTTTTGAATGAGTTTCTTTCCAACGAGGAGTTTTATTCGCTTATAATGTCGTTCAGCATTTTTCGCCGAAGGTGGGGATTCCTTTTAACCGAATCCGCCGACTGGGAGGATAAGAAAAAGCAAGCCGAGCTTTACAGCAAGGAATACAGGGAGGCCTCGGAGCATATACGAGAGTTGCGCGAAAAAGCCGACTTCTTAAAATGGCAGTTTTCTCAGCAGACCGCCGCTTTTACGGAGAAACTGCTGGAGGTAGACTGATGGCTACCATTACAAAGCGCGGCAATTCATTTCTCATAATGGTCTCTATGGGTTACGGCGACGACGGAAAGCAAATCCGCAAGACCACCACGTTCAAGCCGCCGAAAGGCACGACGCCCGCTAAGGCGGCGAAACTTGCTGACGCTGCGGCACACGAGTTTGAGACCCGTGTTAAGGGTTTGCCGACCATTGACGAGAATCAGACCCTCGGCTCGTTATGCGACTGGTTCTTTACAGCCATTGCACCGAACAAAATCCGCGAGAGAACGGTTGACAACTATAAAAATGTTCTGAATCTGCACGTCCTGCCGACTCTGGGAAATGTAAAACTCAAAGACCTGACGGCGGCACGGTTTGACTCGCTGTTCGCCAACCTATCCAAGGGCGGCTCTACTAAGGAATTTGTAAAGCTACGGGAGGGTTCTCCGCTCCCCGAATGGGTCAAGAACAAGCTGGTCAAGACCGCCAAGGAAATGGGCATAAGTGACCCTTCGCTCAAAAAGGCGGTAGACGGTGAAAGCATAAAGGCAAGCATTGCCGATAAAATTGCGGCGTATTACAAAAAGCCGACGGCGACGCTGTTTGAAACTGTACCGACCAATAAGGCTCTTTCAGCCACAACCGTACATTCTATATACACGGCACTCAGTTCCATATTTCAATCCGCTTACAAAGCGGGCGTCATAAAAGAAAATACGCTCAGACGCACGACACCGCCACCGGCGAAATCAAAAGCTACCGAGGGTGTGTTCCTCGATGAAGAACAGGCGCGGATGTTTTTGACAATACTTGACGAGCAGCCGCAATCGACATACCGAGCGGCGTTCATCACGCTCCTTTATATGGGATTGCGGTCGGGGGAACTTCGGGCGCTTCACTGGGACGATATTGACCTAAAGCAGGGTCTTCTGTACATCAGGCACGGACTGCACTACAAAAACGGAGAGTTCTTTCTCACGCCACCCAAGACCGCTTCTTCCGTCCGTGTTCTCAAACTGCCGAACGACGTGCTGAATACGCTTATAGAATACAAAGCGTGGCAGGACGAGGAAATTGCAAGGCTTAAGCCTGTGTGGAACGACAACGGCATTGTATTTGCCAATACGATGGGCGGCTACCTTGACGGGCAGAGCTTTAACAAGAAGCTGAAAAAGCTGATTAGCGACTCGGGACTGCCTGATATACACGTCCATTCCCTCAGGCATACTTGCGCTTCGCTCCTGATAAACAACCACACGACCGCCGCAACCGTTGCCGCCCATCTGGGTCATTCGAGCGTCGATACGACCAACAGAGTCTACATTCACAGCTTCCAATCGGCTCAAGCTGCCGCTGCCGAGGGCTTGCAGACTATTTTACGAAGCCCTGCCTCGGCAAACTGATACCGAAGTAAAAACGAATACTCCCTCATACACACAAAAAACGCCGTCCAAAGCCCCCGGACAGCGTTCGATTTTTGTTGTTTATTTGATGTTTAACGGCGTAAAAAACTGCAAAATTCCGCTGAACGGCACGATACGAAAAAGCCAGAAAACCCCGAAGATACGGCAAAAGCCGCCACACTGCTTAACGCAACGTGACGACTTCCGTCCTTGGCGGAGGATGAGGGATTCGAACCCACGTGCCCGTGAAGGCAAACGGTTTTCAAGACCGCCGCGTTATGACCACTTCGCTAATCCTCCGAATAGTTTGCATAACCGCTAATCTCACACAATGCTGCATATTGCATAATATTATAGTGATTATCCAAATTACAATTACTATACCAAATTTGCGGCTGTTTGTCAATAAAATTATGTGTTTTTTGAATGCCTTTTCAAGATTATTTATCGTTTAGCATTAAAAAACCACCTACTAAAACTTACAGTCGACAATTTGCAGCAGGAGAGATTAATTATGAACACACAAACACAGCAAGAACTCATAAAAGGGCTTGCAAAGGGCTACACTCCGGAGCAGGCGGCAGAGGCTTTGGAACTTGATTTGAACGAGGTTACCGAGTTCGCTTTGAGTAACAAAGAGCTTATTGAACAATACAAATCTGCATTTGCGACTCAGACCGAAAGCGAGGGCGAATAATATGGCTATTAAAAAATTCGGGATAGATATTTCGACTTGGCAGAACGGTTTTGACTTGCGACCCGCAAAAAAAGCGGGCTTAGACTTTGTGATTATCCGTGCGGGGTTTGGGCGAGAAGCCAGCCAAAAAGATAAAAAAATGGAAGTTCACTACAAAAACGCACGTGCGGCGGGTTTGAAGGTCGGCTGGTACTGGTACAGCTACGCCACAGACGCAGCCGATGCCGTAAAAGAAGCTAAAGCTTGCCTTGAAGTTATTAAGGGCAAAACGGCTGAATACCCAATTTATTTCGACATTGAAGACCCGACACAGACGTCTTTAAGCAAAGCGACTCTTACCGCAAATACAAAAGCTTTTTGCGACACTATCGAGGCAGCAGGGTACGAGGCCGGCGTGTACAGCTTTTTGAGTTTTTTGCTTAATAAGCAGGACTATAACGTAATTAAAAACTACAGCATATGGGTAGCCCAGTGGGGTGTTAGTGCCCAGCGGTTCGGCAAACCTGTAGATATGTGGCAGTATACCAGCGATGGCAGTGTTGCAGGGTACAGCGGGCGGCTCGACTGCAATTATGCGTATATCGACCCGACGACTAACCTCAAAAGCGGTAGCACTCCCGCACCGAGTAAGCCTGTTACCCCGTCAAAGCCCGCTACACAGGCAAACGGTAATATTGACGTGTTTTATCGAGTTAAAACTCAAGGAGGCGGATGGTTGCCCGAAGTTAAAAACCTCACCGATTATGCCGGGCTTGTAGGCGAGAAAATTACTGATGTGGCAATTAAGGTAAGCAGTGGCTTTATAAAATACCGCATACATTGTTTAAATGGCAATTGGCTACCGTATGTTACCGGATATAACACAAAAGACTACAACAACGGCTATGCCGGGAACGGCAGCGTTATTGACGCAATTCAAATTGATTTTACCCCGCCTTCCGGAAGCAAAAAGCAAATTTACTATAAGGTCGCACCTGTTAAAAGCAGCTATTTTGAAAATCAAGTTGATATTTCAAAGAGCAACGGAATGGACGGTTACGCCGGGCTGTTTGGCAAGGCAATTGATAGATTGCAGATGCAAATTAAATAAATCAGTAGCTATGCTCAAAACGGCATTACAGCCAAATGCATCACAACTTGGCAGGTTTTGCAAAAGCTTAACAATATAAAAACGCCGATTTAATCTACCCCGGGCAGGTTATTAAGCTGCCGTAAAATTGGTTTTTGTTTTTAGTTTTTTATTTTTGGTTTTTCTTTTATAAACAATTTAAACCCGCCGTGGTCCTTTTTTGGATTGCGGCGGGTGCTTCTATATTTTAATAAAATTGTTTTTTTATTGGTACAGCTTTTCTAAAATTATAAAAAAGAAAATTCGCTTTTTAAAATCCTAATCACTCAATATTGTAACCCTTTAGTCTGCTTTAAAAATGCCATAATTTTGTCTTCCAAAATCTGCACGCCGCCTTTGCGATTGCTTTCGATGTTAAGCGGCATAACAGGGTCGTGCACCGATAATCTCAGCAGCACCCAACCGTCGCCGTCGTTTTGCCCAAAGTTTATTCTAATTGCATCCACATTGTCGTCAGCCAAGCTCCAGCCCTCGGTTTGTTTTGCATATTGTTCAAGCTCTGCCAAAATGCGTTTGCCGCAGGCAATAAAGTCGCTTTCGGCAATATTAAACCGCAGTTCTTTTTCCTCGGCGGGTTCTTTAAGGTCTTTTAACAAGTCCTCAAAAGCAATGCCTTGTTGGCGGCATTTTGCAAATTTAATAATAATTTGCGTAACTAAATATGCACCATCGTCTAAAAAATAGTTGTCTTTAAAAGCAACGTGTCCGGAAGTTTCTATAGCACAGAGTGAGGGTATACCCTGTTCATTGAGCTCGATGGATTTATTAATTACATTGCGGTAGCCTCTCATATATCGGCAATGTTTGCCGCCCAAATTTTTCTCAATAAATTCATGCACGCCCGAGGAAGTTATGCTGTCGGTTACTATTGTTCCGCCCGACGTTTTCTCAAGTGCAATTAAAGAAACTAAAGCAATAAGACGGTTGCGGTTAATTTCTTTGCCGCTGCTGTCAACAGCTGCACCACGGTCAACGTCGGTGTCAAAAATCACGCCCAAATCGGCGTTGTTTTGCAAAACCGCTTCGGTAATGCTGTCCATAGCCACCTGAAGCTCGGGGTTTGGTATATGGTTTGGGAACATCCCGTCAGGCTCCAAAAAGCGGCTACCCGCAATATCGGCACCCAGCGGTTTTAAAACATCGTTTGCATAAAATCCTCCGACGCCGTTGCCTGCATCAACCACAATTTTGTAGCCCAGCAGCGGTTGGTCATAATTTTTTGCGTTAACGCCTTGTTTGATTATGTTCTGCAAATGCTGTGCGTATGTTTGCATATAGTTTTGCTGCACAACGCTGCCAAGAGCTGATGCAGGTGTTTTGCCCGATTGTGCAAGCTCTAAAATTTCGGTAATGTCGGTATGGTCTAACCCGCTGTCTTGTGTAAAAAACTTAAGCCCGTTGCGGTTGAACGGGTGGTGGCTTGCGGTAATTTCTATCGTGCCGTCGCAGTCTAAATCAATACCCGCCATAAACATAGAGGGGGTGGAAGCAAGCCCGCAGTTAATAACCGTTGCACCGTATTTTAAAAACGTGTTCAGCACGGTGTTTAGAATATGCTCGCCCGAGATTCTGCAATCACGCCCAATCGCCAGCTTTAGTTGTGATACCTCTTTGCCGAATTTTTTTGCCAAAAACAGTAAAAACCCGGTTGCAATTTGCTCCAGTTTTTCGTCGGTTAAATTTAAGGCTTCGGTTTTAATATCATCTGTTGCAACACCTCTTATATCGGTGCCGCTTTTTAAAATTTTAAAGTCGTTGTTAAGCAAAATTCTTCTCTCCTCAGTTGTTATGTTATTATTCAGACAAATCCAGCAGAGTTAAATCGTGGTGGCAAATTTGCTTCTCTTTGGGCGGGGGAGTGATATAGTCTTTGCCGAAAGCAATTGTTAAATAGTCGTGGTATTTTGCCATTGTTTGTATTTTTGTGTTTTCAAAATCGAGTGTTGTAACATCGGCAAAAATCTCTTTGGGGTAGTTGATTTTCATTGTAATAGGCCCCGAGCATAGGTCGGCAATATAGGGGGCGGTGGTGTGGTTGTGTTTTTGCATTTTCTTCTCGGCAAACTGCCATATTTTTTTGCGGAGCTTTTTTGCAAAAAACAAGCCCAGCAAAAATTTAGAACCAAACGCTTTAATTCCGCCGTGTTTTTCGGGCACAACCTGTGCCCTAAACAGCATATAAACAAGCGTCCATATTTTTTGAATTTTATCGGCTTTGGGGTTTTGCGGCACTTTGTCCAGAGGAAAAATATCCATAACTAACCCACAGGGCAGGTTTTGCAAATGGGCTTGATTTTGCTTAACTAATTTATATTTTGTGTCTACCATCGTTGCAAAAACATTGCCATTATATGGGGTGGTAACATCGGGGTTTTGCAAAACAAAGCGGTTGCTTTTTGCTATCTTTGCCCCCATTGCCATCAGCTTTTTATAATCTTCACGGGGCATAATCACGTCAATATCGTCATCCCACGGCAAAAAACCGCCATAGCGTACTGCCCCGATTAAGCAGCCGCCGCAAACAAAAAACCTAAGCCCGTTTTGCGTGCAAAAGTCGGCAAAAAACTCATACATTTGCAGGTTTTTAATTTGCAACTCTCTAAGCTTTGCATCGGTCAGTTCAACCAATTGGGGCTGTGGTTTTTTCTTCATAAGTTACCTCGTATGGGTGTGGTTTTGTTTTTAGCTTTTTAAAATTTCTATTGCACGTTTAATGCCTTCAGGCACGTTTATAGTCGGTTCCCAACCCAAACTAAGCAATGGCTGTGCATCTAAGATTTCGCAGTTTTCGGTTGGCTGTTTATAGTCGTGAGGTTCGGTAGCATCCGCCGCATTTGCAAAAATTTTTTTAAGCTGTTTTTGCGGGCAAGCGGCCGCCGCACAATCTGCAAATTCTCTTATAGTTATGTTAGAATCAGCATCGGCAATATTATATGCCATCCCTTGCAGCCCGTCAGTTAAAATTTTAAGCAAGGCTGTGGCTGTGTCGGTTACATAGCAAAAGCTTCTGTAGGGCTTGCCATTGCCTTTTAAAAGAATATTTTCGCCTTTCACGGCGTTTGCAATAAACTGAGCCCAAACTCTGTCGTCGGAGAGTGAGCTGGCACCATAAATATAGGCGGGGCGTGCAATTTTAATGTTTAGTGAGTATTGTTGTGCATAGCAGGCACACAAGGTTTCGCTGGCTCGTTTGCCCATTGCATAGCAATTTTTGTAGCTTGTAATGTCAAGGTAGCCAATATTACTTTCGGTTAATGCAGCAGTTTTTGCAGGCTGCGTGCCGTAAACTTTAAGGCTCGAAATAAATAAAACGCCCTCCGAGGCAACTTTACGTGCATATTCAAGCACATTAACAGTGCCGCTTAAATTGGCGTTAATGGTACCCACAGGGTCGTTTTCGAACTGTTGGTTGCTTGCTTGGCTTGCAGCGTGAATAATAAAATCCGCCTTTAAAGATTTGCCAGAGGCGGCTGCAAGCAGATTTTCTATAACATTTGCATCGCATATGTCCGAAATCACAGGAGCAAAGTCATCACGGGCGTAAAGACTGCCATATTTTTGTTTAAGCCGCTGCTCATTGCGGGCAAGTGCAATTATAGTTATATTATCGCCATATAAATCGTTGCGTAGCATAAAAGCACAAATTAAATAATAGGCAATAAACCCGCCGGCACCGGTAATGAGTATGGTTTTGTTTTTAAAATTTTTATAATTAACAAAGGGGGTTTCGGCAATTTCTAAAATTTCTTTATAAAGCGGGGGGGCAAGGACGCCTTTTACAGTAGTGCTGTTTTTTAAGGGCAGAGCATCTTTTTTCTTAGTCATATTTGAGGACCTCACCGGCAAAATGCTTAAAGTGGCGGTAATAATATCTCGAACGCAAGTATTCCAAATCTTCCGGCGTGGTAACTTTGATATTATCACGGTCGCCGATAAAAATATGCACACTTTCACCTAACTCAATTAAAAGTTCGCTTGAAGAAACAGGGTTATCTATACCACGTTTTTCTGCCTCATCGTGTGCCCACATAATTTTTTGCATTGTGTAGCCCTGCGGGGCTTGAGTAATAAACATTTCTTTTCTAGGCAGACTCTTGCGGCAGGTCTGACCGTCGGGGCTTTCTAAAACCGAATCTATACTCGGGGTTACAGGCACTGCGGTAGAGTGTTCTTTGGCTGTTTTAATGCAGTTACTTATAAGCTCTTTTGAAATTAACGGACGCACACCATCGCAAATTAAAACGATATCGGACTCAGTCGAAAATTTTTGAATTTCAACTAACCCGTTGTGAATGCTGCCGTGGCCGTTGCTGCCGCCCGGCACAATAGATTTTACTTTTTGCACAAGGTTAAACTTGCGAATAAGCCCCCACAAATAGTCAATTTTTTCGGCTAAGCATGAGATAACAATATCATCAATCTCAGGGTGAGAGGAAAATTTCTCCAGTGTGCGTATTATTATGGGCTTGCCGTCAACTTCTATAAATTGCTTGGGTATGTCGGCCGATTTCATTCTTGCACCTACTCCGCCGGCAAATAATAAAGCGTGGTTCATTTCGTCCTCCTCAAAATCCGTTTTATTGTGTACCGCAAAAGCGGCTGCTATTTTTTTAAAATTATTTTGTCTATAATAATATCGCTTGCAAGGCCTTGGCGTTTTACCGCACGGTCTTCAATATTTATTTTGCACAGCGGGTTTTCAAAATCTTTATTATCCAAGGCATCAATAAGCGAATCAAAGGTCTCGCACACTTTGCCCGGGGCAGATTCATCAAAACTGCGGTGCATCCCTCGGGAGGCAAAATACAATTCTTTGTCATAAGCATAAAACAATATGGGGCGTTGCAACAAAGAGAAATCATAAAAGCAAGAGGAATAGTCGGTTATAAGTATATCACTGATATAATAAAGGCTGTTAATGTCCTCGTTTTTAATTTCCACGAGCCTATCGGAAAATTCTTCGGGAATGGGAACTTCTTCTTTTATGAAGTGATGCATTTTAAAAACAACAATACTGTTGCTTTTTTTTGCGTACTCATAAAACTTTTCAAAATCTATTTTGCTATAGTCATAATATGCATTTTGCTGAGTCGCACCTCTAAAGGTTGGTGCAAACAAAACAACCTGATTGCCTTTAAGCACAGGGTAGGATGAATAGATTCGTTGGGTTTCGGCTGCGGCAATATCGTCATCTAAAAAGTGCTCTAACCTTGGTAGGCCGGTGGCAATAATCGAATCTTTTTCGATTCCCCAAACTTCGGCATAAAGCTCACGCAAATCTTCGCTGCCTACAATGCCGTAGGTATAGTGCCTGTGGCACGATTTATAAGGATGAGGCGAACCGGGCAGACCAAAGCGGCTGTAGCCCACGCACTTAAAACCAACTCCTGCGTGCCAAAGCTGCACAAGCTCGGTGTTTTTTAAATTTAGCAAAGCAAAAATAGGTGTGTAGTCGTCCAAAAAAATATATTCGCTGTGAGCTATCATAAAAACGGTTTTCAGCCACGAAAAAATGTTTTGGTTATAATCAATAGAGTTGCGAGCCGAAGTCATGATTTTAAAATCCTTGTCAAGCCCTTGCTCCAACAAACGCCTGTGCAGAGCTTTAAGGTTCCCCGAAAGTTCTTCACGGTTTTCGGTCATAAGCAAAATGCGTTGGTGCAGAGGCTTTCTAAGCCCTCGTGCAATTTTATAAAAAATGCGGCAAATGCGTTCTTTGTGGTTCTGAAATATCCGTTTTAAGGCTTTGAAAATGGTTTGGTTTTCTAAAAAGGGGCGGTTCTTTTGCGGCTTTAAGTTTTGCATCATATAGCGAACCAGCACAACCAATCGCATAGTATCGTCTGCATTTTTGCGAATTCTAAACACAACAACATATGCATATTTTAAATTTTGATAAGAAAAAACTCTTGCTAAATTTTCAAGATTATGCAAAACTTCGTTGCTGTAAACAATTTTGCAGGTATCACCTGCAAAAAGAGAATAACCGCCGTTTTGCGGCAATTCTCTGCCACCGTTTGCTATGCAAAAGTTTAGGTGCGCAGAATAATCTCCGTTTTCTTGCAGTGAAGATTCAAGCGGTATGATAATCCCTTTTTTGCGGTTGAAAAGGTACAGTTGCGTGTGTTTTTTTGCAGTATATTCTATATGCATGTGTGTGCGATGCCAACAAATTGATTTTACAAAAATTTCATCGGTATAAACAATATTTTCAATTAAATTGCCGTCATGGTCATATAATAAGCCGGTTTGAGCATCACGTTTGTAAAAATCGGCTGTTTGTTCAGAATCCTCCGGTTTTTGTTTTGCCTTTGTTTTGTGCATATATTCCCGAGGTTCACTTTGACCCTTTTTATTATGTTTCATTTTAGGTGTTTTACCTCCAAAAAATGCTGTTAATATATAAAGTTATAATACCATATAGGTGCTTTTTTGTCAATTTATTCGTTCTTGCGTATGTGTGGTTGCACTTTTGCACTAAAAAAGAGGAATACTACTCCGTTAAAAAAAGCAGTTATCGTAAAACAAAAGTTGTGTGCTTTGCTGCGTAACCTATTTTTTTAGCGGGAATATAATGCTATAGAGCGTTTTATAAGACGATATTTTACAACTGATATGAGGAGAGTAAACATATGAGGCAAAATAAAGAAGAAAATTGCGATAACAGCGGTGCGTTCGCCACGAACTACTGGCAGTTCCCAGACAAACCGTGCTGCCCGCCTTGTCCTTGCCCCGATTTTGGCAGCATAATTTCATCAGGCGACTGTACGGTTTGCCCACCGGGTCCGACAGGTCCGCAAGGGGTTCAGGGCGAGCAGGGTATACAAGGCGAAAAAGGAGCCACAGGTGCAACGGGACTGCAAGGTGTGCAGGGGCTGCAAGGCCCGCAAGGGCGTAATGGTGCAACCGGGGCGACAGGTCCGCAAGGTGTGCAGGGTGTTGAAGGACCTCGGGGAGCGACAGGTATTGGAGGTCCAACCGGCTCTACGGGAGTAACGGGTTCGACAGGTTCGACAGGAGCAACCGGTGCTACAGGTTTGCAAGGCGTTACAGGTGCTACAGGAGCTACGGGTGTGCAAGGTGTACAGGGAGAAAAAGGCGACACCGGTGCAACCGGGTCTACAGGGGCAACAGGAGCTACGGGAGCGACAGGAGCAACCGGGGCTACAGGTGCTACGGGAAGTGTTGGAATTGCGGGGAAAATTGTTACGGCAACAAGCCCGTCGGTAACGGTACAGCCACAAAGTACGGTGGCGGACATTTCGGCTGTATGCCCATACGGAACTACAGTGGTTGCAGGCGGCTATGTAGTTGAAAATAACGCAGGCGATATGGTGGTAAACCAACTCTATATGGATGCCGAGCAAAATGCTTGGACAATTTCGGCAACCAATATTGGCGGTGCTGCACGGGACGCTAGTGCTTTTGCAGTGTGCATCAGCAATTCTTAAGTGTAAAAACAACAAAAAACGTAAAAGTAACAAAAACAATTATGCCCTCTTCGGCTTAAAGCGAGGAGGGCGATTTTTTAGTTATAATAGGTTTTTAAAATAGCTGCGGTTATGCAAAACAGACGGATGCTCGGGCTTGAAGACTGCTGCTTTTTCGTTATATTCGTCGGCTGCTTTGTATCTTTTTAATTTGTGCAAAAGTTTAGGTAATTTCTTGTTAAAAAAACTGTTGCAATTTATTTGTGTGATATGCAGTAAAAGGTATTGCAGTACAGTTCGTTCAAATGTTCCTCTTGATATTTTAGTAAAGACGCAGTAAAATATACTGTATAATTTTCCGTCTTTTTTCCTTGCTTTTGGAAAAAAATAGGACTATAATATAATGAACATCGGAATAAGACCGATGATGAGTTAACAGTAAAATTTTATAACCGGAGGTCTATCATGAAAAAGACAATTAAAGCATTTTGCAAACGCGCCCGAGCAATATTTTTAGTAGTGTTGCTTATAACTTTCTCTTCCCCAATGTCGTTCATTTTCGATGCGGGGATAACCGCCCATGCCTTTTGGGAGGAAGCCGGTGAGGACTTCATTGACGAGTATGAAGACTCAGACGCATATAAAGCGGCAGAAGGTGCAACAAATTACCTTGAAGACGAGGCGTATAATAAGCTGGGCTTAGGCTCTTCCATGCTTAACCC
>JAISII010000083.1 GCA_031262125.1 Oscillospiraceae bacterium
ACCGGCGGCGGTGCAAGCTTAGAGTACCTTGAGGGCAAGGTTTTGCCCGGCATTGATGTTATTGCCGATAAAAACTAATTAAACAAAACTAAATTTTTACAGGAGTATTTTCAAAATGAATAAAGCAAAAAGAAAAACAATAATTGCCGGCAACTGGAAGATGAACAAGACCCCGGCACAAGCAAAAGAGTTAATTTCGACGATTGCACCGCTGGTTAAAGATGCCGACTGCGAAGTTATTGCCTGCGTGCCTTTTATTGACATTACAGCCGCACAAGAAGCCGCACAAGGCACAAACATTAAGATAGGTGCCGAAAACTGCCACTGGGCAGAAAGCGGTGCCTTTACGGGTGAAATTTCGGCTGCAATGCTTGCAGACATCGGCAGTGAGTATGTTGTAATTGGGCATAGCGAACGCCGCCAATATTTTGGCGAGACCGACGAAACAGTAAATATGCGTGTTAAATCCGCACTTGCAGCAGGCTTAAAGGTTATTTTGTGCGTGGGCGAGCTTAAAGAGCAGCGTTTGCAAGGCATTACACCCGAGCTTGTGGCATTGCAAACAAAAATTGCCTTGGGCGGAGTAACCGAGCAGGATATGAGCAGCATTATAATTGCATACGAACCAGTTTGGGCTATCGGCACAGGTTTAACCGCCACCGCCGAGCAAGCACAAGAGGTTTGCAAAATCATCCGTGATTGTTTGGCAGAGCTGTACGGGCAAGCCGTTGCCGAAGCCACTACAATTCAATACGGCGGCTCGATGAACGATGCCAACGCCGAAGAGCTTTTGGGCAAACCCGATGTTGACGGCGGTTTAATCGGCGGAGCATCCTTAGTTGCAGAAAAATTTGCGGCAATTGTTGCGGCAGGTTCAAAATAATTCTTTTTTAAAAAATAAGCACAGCTTATAAAAGCAACTGTAGTCAGCAGTTTAGGCTATGCAAATATTGTACTAAAAGGTAACGAAACAAACAATGAAAAAACCTTTAATTTTAACAATTATGGACGGGTTTGGCTTTGCACCCCCTTACGGCAATGCAATTTATACCGCCAACACCCCGAATATCGACCGTATTTTTACCGACAACCCAATAACAAAAATCGGTGCGAGCGGCATGGACGTAGGCCTGCCCGACGGGCAAATGGGCAACAGCGAGGTTGGGCATACCAATATGGGTGCAGGGCGAATTGTTTACCAAGAGCTTACCCGTATTACAAAGTCGATTGCCGACGGTGATTTTTTTGAAAACCCGGCGTTTTTAAATGCAGTAAACAACGCAAAAACCAACGGCACAGCTTTGCACGTTTTCGGGCTATTGTCCGACGGCGGCGTACATAGCCACAACACCCACCTTTACGGCATTTTAGAGCTTTGCAAAAAAATGGGTCTAACCGATGTTTACATCCATTGCTTTTTAGACGGGCGAGATGTTCCCCCCACAAGCGGTGCCGATTTTGTTAAAGAGCTTGAAGACAAAACGAATGAACTCGGCGTTGGGCAAATAGCCTCTGTTATGGGCCGCTATTATGCTATGGACCGTGATAACCGCTGGGACCGTGTATCAAAAGCCTATGCCGCAATGGTATATGGGCAGGGCGAGCTTGTAGAAAACCCCTATGATGCCGTTAAAAAGTCCTACGACGATGGCGTAACCGATGAATTTGTTGTACCCTTTGTTGTACAGGGCGGCAAACCAATCGCAAGCGGCGACAGCGTAATTTTCTTCAACTTCCGCCCCGACCGTGCAAGAGAAATTACCCGTGCGTTTGTTGACCCCGCTTTTGACGGCTTTGAGCGTGAAAAAGGGTTCTTCCCTCTCACCTACGTTTGTATGACTCAATACGATGCAACAATGCCTAATGTAGAGGTTGCCTTTAAGCCGCAGTCGCTGGCAAACACATTCGGCGAGTATATTTCCGCCAAAGGGCTTTCTCAGCTGAGAATTGCCGAGACTGAAAAATACGCCCACGTTACTTTCTTCTTTAACGGCGGCGTAGAAAAACAATACCAAAACGAGGACAGAATACTTGTGCATTCGCCCAAGGTTGCAACATACGATTTGCAGCCCGAAATGAGTGCCTATGAAGTAACTGAAAAATGCGTAGAGGCAATTAAAAGCGGCAAGTATGACGTTATTATTTTAAATTTTGCAAACTGCGATATGGTTGGGCATACCGGCGTTTTTGAAGCCGCAGTTGCCGCCGTAGAAGCGGTTGACACCTGCCTTGGGCGTGTGGTTGAAGCTATTGAAGAAATGGACGGCGTAGCTTTAATAACTGCCGACCACGGCAACGCCGACAAAATGTACGAACCTGACGGTTCGCCCTTTACGGCACACACAACCAACCCCGTGCCCTTCTGCGTTGTGGGCTACCCCTG
Organism: Oscillospiraceae bacterium; assembly: GCA_031262125.1. Lineage (GTDB taxonomy): Bacteria > Bacillota > Clostridia > Oscillospirales > Acutalibacteraceae > JAISII01. The sequence continues at coordinate 2,384 of JAISII010000083.1, forward strand.
CAACCTGCGTGAGGGCGGGCGTTTGGCAGACATTGCCCCCACTATGCTGCAAATTTTGGGCTTGCCCCAACCAGACGAGATGACCGGCACCAGCCTTATTACTAAGTAATAATTTTTATTTTAGTTTATTTTGCAATTTTAAAAGCCCTCGTTTTAAAAACGGGGGTTTTAGCGTCGGGTTTTTAAAAAATTTCTTGATATTGTTTGCAATATTTTAATTGAAAACCAACGCAGATTATGTTACAATAGTACCACTGGTAATACAAAGACTTTACTTTGGCAGTGGGAGTAAAGCAGATAGAGGAGGACATATTAAGTGAGAAAAACTGTAAGAATCGTTTTGCTTGTTATAAATATTTTATCTTTTGTTAGTTGCTTAGTTATTGCAGCGTTTTTTCTAATCTGTGAATTCATCGGCTATGATAAAGGTAACGATTTTTTGAAAATGATTAAATTCCCTTTAAGCGATAACGGACTTATATGGTTGGGTTTGATTTTAACGGGGATTTATATTATTTTGTTTATTGTGAGAAAAAAATGTTTTGGAGAAACGGGATTTGCCATATGCAGAGACTCCAAGCGGCGGCACAAACCCCAACCCAAAAAGGACAATAAAAAATGAACAAGGTGATTTAGCGGTTATGAGTATTGAAATTTTTGAACAGCTTAACGGAAAGCTTGAATTGTATAGACTGCTTGATGAAGGCAGAGCCGCAGTAAAAGCCGGAAAGAAACGTCCACTTGCCGACGTTATGAAAGATATAAAACAGGATTCGATTTGTTGCAGGGGCATTAGATTGATTGACAATTTTAAAACCTTGTGATATATTGGAACAAAGCTATTAGCAATAATAGTTACTAAAATTTATAAAAAAGGAGTGTGCCGCTGTGAGCAAACAAAAAAAGCGTGTTGTTGCCGCAATGTTTTTGCTGGTTTTTGCGGTTGCACTTGTTTTTTCGTCTGTTTTTATAATAAGCCATGCCCACCACAACTGCACAGAAGACCATTGTGAGACTTGTGTGGCATTGCATATATGCCAAAATTTGCTGCAAAATTTGGCTGGCGGGCTGAAGGCTGCTGCAATTTTTGCTGCACCTTTGCTTTTGCTTTGTGCGTTGCTTTTGGGCAGCGAGCGGCTATTTTACGGCAAATCTTTAATTATAAATAAAATCAGGCTGAACATTTGAAATTTTTAGAGTCTTATAAAAACTCAACAAGAGTATTTTGCTTTTTTAAAAAAGGGGCTAATTATACCCTTTTGCAAGCAAAATGCCGGTTGTTGTTGCGTTTTTAACGGCTCTTTTTGTTTTGCAAATTATTTTTCTAAATTTTTGCAATCAAGAAAAAATTGCACCGCCTGTACAAATGGCGGGCGACTAACCTATAAGAAAAACAAAAATCGGAGGATTATTTTTTATGCGTAAATTTATTTCTATAGTTTTAACCTTGGCACTTTTTGCCGCACTTTTGGCAGGTTGCAGTACAAACTCAGGCAAAACAAACGACAGCACTGCCGACCAAGCAACAAACAAAATCAGCGTTGTTGCAACCATTTTTGCACCCTATGACTTTGCACGGCAGATTGCGGGCGACAAAGCAAATGTTACTATGCTGCTGCCCCCGGGGAGCGAAAGCCATTCTTACGAGCCCACGCCGCAAGACATTATTACAATACAAAACTGCGATGTGTTTATCTATGTTGGCGGTGATTCTGACGCTTGGATTACCGACATTTTAAGCTCGCTGGATATGACGGGTAAGCAGGTTGTTACTCTTATGGACTGCGTAGAAACAGTAGAAGAAGAAATTGTTGAAGGTATGGAAGACGACGAACATGACCATGCCGCAGGCGAAGAGGAACACCACGAGGAAGAGGTTGAGTACGACGAACACGTTTGGACTTCCCCACGCAACGCAAAGCTAATCGTGCAAAAAATCTCGGACGCTATGCAAGCCGAGGGTTCTGCCGATGCACAAACCTATCAGACTAACACCACCGCCTATCTTGCCAAATTGGATGAGTTGGATGCAAAGTTCCAAAATGTTGTAAACAGCGGCGAACGCACCGAAATCATTATGGGCGACCGCTTCCCCTTCCGCTATTTTGCAGATGCTTACGGGCTTGAGTACTACGCCGCTTTTGCCGGTTGCTCAACCGAAACCGAGGCAAGTCCGGCTACTGTCGCTTTTCTCATCAATAAGGCAACCGAGGATAAAATTCCTGTTATTTTCCATTTAGAACTCTCTAACGAAAAAATTGCAAATACAATTGCCGAGGGTGCAAACGCAAAGGGTGCAGACGCAAAGGTTTTGCTACTGCATTCATGCCACAATGTAACAAAAGACGATTTTAACAACGGTGCAACATACCTTAGCCTTATGGAAAACAACGTGCAAACCTTAAAGGAGGCACTGAGCTGAAATGGCACTTATCACCTGTAATAACACCGCCTTTGCTTATGAGGGCAACATTGCCGTAAGCGGGCTTAGCTTCTCGGTTAATGCGGGGGATTATCTGTGCATTGTGGGCGAAAACGGTTCGGGCAAAAGTAAGCTTATTAAGGGTCTGCTGCGTCTTAAAGCTCCGCAAAGCGGCACGGTTTTAATGGGTGAGGGACTCAAAGCTAACCAAATAGGCTATTTGCCGCAGCAAACGGCGGCTCAAAAAGACTTCCCCGCAAGTGTTTATGAGGTCGTTTTGTCTGGGAGGCTGAGTGCAAGGGGTATCCGCCCGTTTTATACAAAGCACGACAAGCAAATTGTCGCCGAAAACATAAAGCGGCTGGGCATAGAAAAGCTACAGCACCGCTGCTACCGTGAGCTTTCGGGCGGGCAGCAGCAGCGTGTGTTGCTCGCCCGTGCTTTGTGTGCCACACAAAAACTGCTGTTGCTCGACGAACCCGTTGCAGGGCTTGACCCGATAGTTACGCAAGAGCTGTACCGCTTGATTGAGCAGATTAACAAAGACAGCGGTTTAACGGTAATTATGGTATCGCACGACATAGCAAGTGCGGTAAACTATGCAAGCCATATTTTGCATTTGCAGGGCGAGCAGGTTTTCTTCGGCACTACAGACGAATATGCAAAATCAAAAATTGCCGCAAGGTTTTTAGGGGGGTGAACGCAATATTTGAAGTATTATTTGAAATGTTTTCTTATACATTTTTAGTAAGGGCTGTTATTGTGGGACTGCTTGTGTCGCTTTGTGCTGCGTTGCTTGGCGTAAGCCTTGTGCTAAAACGCTATTCTATGATTGGCGACGGGCTTTCTCACGTTGGGTTTGGCTCGCTGGCGGTTGCAACGGCAATGAACGCTGCACCCTTGGCGGTTTCTATCCCCATTGTTGTGTTGGCGGCGTTTTTGCTGCTGCGTATATCCGAAAACAGCAAAATTAAGGGCGATGCCGCAATTGCTCTTATTTCCACAGCTTCGCTTGCCGTGGGCGTTGTTGTTATCTCTATGACAACGGGTATGAACACCGATGTGTGCAATTATCTGTTCGGCAGCATTTTAGCTATGAACAACAACGATGTTACACTGTCGGTAATTCTCGCAATTGTCGTTCTTGCAATGTTTATGCTGTTCTATAATAAAATATTTGCCGTAACATTTGACGAAAACTTTGCCAAAGCAACAGGCGTTAAAACAGGCGTTTATAATATGCTTATTGCTTTTTTAACGGCTATAACAATTGTGCTTGGCATGAGGATGATGGGTGCATTGCTTATAACCAGCCTTATCATATTCCCGTCGCTTACCTCTATGCGGGTGTGCAAAAAATTTAAGAGCGTAACGCTGACTTCGGCTGTAATATCGGTGGTGTGCTTTTTTATTGGCGTGGTAATTTCTTATGTTTACGCCACGCCCACCGGTGCGAGCGTAGTAATTATAAATATTATTGCTTTTGGGTTGTTTTGGCTTGTCGGCACAATTAAAGACAAAAAGGGGAGTTTTTTAGGAATGGGTAACAAACTTAAAAAAAGGTGTGTCGGGTACGGCGATTTTGGCACTTTGCTTTGTGCTTTTAACAAGCTGTGCCGAACAACCGAAAGGTAACATCGGCGGTAACCAAAATGGAACACAAAGCAATTCAGCGGAGCAATCCGCAAAAGGTCAGCAAAGCGACGGCAGCCGAGATATTAAGGTGCAGCCCTTTGAGGACCGTGCAGACCAAGTGGTGGAAATTACAGAAAAAATGTTTGTTGCACAAAGCAACGATATTTATTATAACTATAACGAATATGTCGGCAAAACCATAAAATATGAGGGCATATTTTCGGTTTATGTTAACCCCGAAAACAACAGAACATACTACTCGGTAATACGCTATGGACCCGGCTGCTGCGGTGTTGATGCAAACTGCGGGCTGGAGGTGCTGTGGGCAGACGGCGAAGAACATACCTACCCACAAGAAAACGACTGGTGTGCCGTTGAGGGCGTTTTGATAGAGTACCAAGAAGATGCCCGAAAATATTTACGGCTTAACCTTACCTCGCTAAAAGTGCTTGAAACACGTGGCAAAGAACGTGTAACGCAGTAAATTTATAAAGCTTTGCTCAAAAAATTTTACTTTCTCAATTTAAAAAGCCCTCGTTTTAAAAACGGGGGCTTTGTTGTTGGTTGAAACATTGAGTAACATTATTTTAATAAAGTCTTGCTATTTCTCCCCCTGTCGGCTTCGCCGACATCCCATACCAGATGCAAGAGGTCAGAGACAAGAAGCAAGATTTTCTTTTTTCTCCTTCCGTCAAGGCTACGCCTTGCCACCTCCCTCTAAGAGGGAGGCTTTAAGGAACATTATTATAGTGAGCAAAAAAGTCCCCCTCCGGGAGGGGGAAAATCGGCAAAGCCGATAGGGGGAGAAAGCGAGCAACGCAAGCCGCCTCTAACTTCTAACCTCTAACTTCTGCTTAGTACCTCCCCCGCTGCATATGCTTTTTACGCAAAAGCATATCGTTAGGTTTAATCGAATTAATATCGTCCCTGTGCAAGCTTACGCTTTGCAAAAGCCCAAGCCCCAAATAAAGGCACATCACCGATGTTCCGCCCGAGCTGAAAAACGGCAACGTAATGCCGATTACGGGCAAAAAGCCCAAAACCATACCAAGGTTTATTATAGATTGGGTGGCAATAATTGCAAACATACCGCTGCAAATGTACGCACCGGCACCATCTCTGGCTCTTGAACCGTTTTGCATAATTCGTGCAGCAATAAGCCCCAGCAAAAGCAAGATTACAATGCAGCCGATAAACCCGAGCTCTTCGCCTGCTACGGTGAAAATAAAGTCGTTTGCCTGCTCGGGCACAATTTCGTACTCAACACGGGGACCTTGCCCCAAACCGTAGCCCTGCATCATCCCCGACGCAACCGAAACCTTGCCTTGATATTGCTGCCAGCCAAAGTTTTGCAACGCTCCGCCGTCTAAATCAAACAAAACCATAATGCGGTTTTTTTGGTCCTCGTTCATAACAAAATACCACAAAAACGGTGCAGCAGCCAAAATAGCCCCGCCCATAATTGCAAAATAACGCAGCTGCACACCGGCGGCAAACATCATAATAAGGTACATAATTGCAAAAATAAGCAACGTGCCGTCATCGCCCTGCAAGCGTATCAAAAGCATCGGTACAAGTGCATGCAGCGTTAAAAAGCAAAAACCTTTCAGGGTTTTTAGCGTATTGTTATTTTCAAGGTGAGATAAATGCTTGGCAAAGGTAATTATAAAAATAATTTTAAGCAACTCGGACGGCTGGAACGAAAGCCCGAACGGCAAATTAAGCCAAGCTGTGTTTGCCGCCGTACCCTGCACCGTTATGCCGAAAAACAAAACCAAAATGCAAAGCACAGCCCCCACAAAGGCACCTATCCACCAGTATTTTAGAATATATTCGTAGTCGATAACCGAAATTATGATAGCACCAATATAGCCAATGGCAATTGCCAAAAGCTGTGTGCGAAAATAATTGTAGTTGCCCGCACGTTGCAGGCTGTGTATTAAAATCAGCCCGTATGCCGAGGCTGCAACAGTTAGCACCCACAGCACAATATCGGTTGCCAAAAAATAATCGGCAATTGGTTTAAAAATTCTTTTCATTTTTACCTTTTATCAATAATTTTTTTAATAGCTTATTTTAAGAACAATTTTATTAAAACATAACTCTTTTCTAATTATATACACTATTGCAAAGATTATCAAGTTTTTTTGCCAAAAAGAGCTTTTTATATTGAAAAGATGTTTAAATTATTATATAATAACATTTATGAATAAAAGAAAACACAGGCAAAACCGCCTGACAAAAACCGTAACACAAATAATTTTTGAGAACACCTGCACCCTTTTCAATTTGGTGAACATAATTTTGCTTGTTGCCCTGCTGCTTGTGGGCAGCTATAAAAACATACTTTTTATGGGGGTTATAACGCTAAACACCCTAATTGGAATTGTGCAGGAAATTCGGGCAAAAATAAGTGTAGATAAGCTCTCGATTTTGGCGGCAAATAAAGTTACCGTAATAAAAAACGGCAGCCAAATACCCACCGATATTTATGACATTGAGGTTGGCGACACTGTGCTTTTACGCAGCGGCGACCAAATCCCCGTCGATTGCGAAGTTGTTGGCGAGGATTGCTCGCTTACGGTTGACGAAAGCTTGATTACAGGCGAAAGCGATGTTATATTAAAAAAATGCGGCGAAGCGTTAAAATCGGGCTCGTTTGTTGTATCAGGGCGGGAGGAAGCAGTGGTTACCGCCCGTGCAGAAGACAGCTTTGCCCAAAAGCTGGAGTTCGGGGCAAAGTACATAAAAAAAGTAAACAGCGAAATTGAGCAAACACAAAAACGCATTATTAAAATAAACTCACTGCTTTTAATACCCATTGGGCTGTTGCTGTTTTTTAATGCAATAAACTACGACTTTTCGGGCTTTTTTAGCAACGTAACACAAAGCCCCGTAACGCAAACGTGTGCCGCACTAATCGGTATGATACCCGAGGGGCTTATGTTGCTTACAAGCACAGTGCTTTCGGTTTCGGTCATCCGCCTAAGCCGCAGCAAAGTGCTTGTTTCGGAGCTGTTTTGCATTGAAAGCCTTGCACGGGTAGACACGCTTTGCTTGGACAAAACAGGCACCCTTACCACAGGCAATATGGCAGTGGCAGAGCTTATTGATTTTGACAAATCGGAGTCTGACAACCCCGACGAGCAAAGCCCGTTTTTGCAGGCGTTGGGTGCAATAGCACAGCACTCGACCGACGAAAACGCTACAATTACCGCAATTAAAAAATATACTAAAGAAAATAATATTACCTGCACTGTTGCTGTTAAAAACTTTATTCCCTTTTCATCTCAAGAAAAATGCTCCGGCGTAGAGCTGCAAAACGGCAAAATGCTTATGCTGGGCAACCCGCCCGCCGCACTGCAAACCGAAAAAACCGAAGCATTAATAAAAGAAAAAGCCCGGCAGGGGCTGCGTGTTTTGGCAGTTTTTGATGA
>JAISII010000155.1 GCA_031262125.1 Oscillospiraceae bacterium
CCCGACTTTTCTTATATGTATAAGCTGTGCAACGGCGACCTTAACCGTGTTACCGGGGCAACCGCTTTTGAGGCAATGAAGGCTGGGGACGACTCGGGCAGGCGAGTGATAGAAAGCTACGTCGGCTATCTTTCTTGCGGCTTAATCAACGCTATCAATATTTTTCAGCCTGACGTTTTGGCGTTGGGCGGCGGTGTTTCTCGCCAAGAGGAAACCTTGCTTGCACCACTGCGTGCGATTATCGAGAGCGAACGCTACACCAAGCACAACGACAAGCAAACTGTGCTTTGCACTGCCACCTTGGGCAACGATGCCGGGGTTATTGGTGCGGCGTTTTTGTGACACCAGAGGTTAGATGTTAGAAGTTAGAGGTTAGAGGCGGCTTTGCCGCAAACCTAAAAAATTACCCCCGTTGCGGTTTAAAACTGCAATGGGGGTTTGGGTTTGTTGGTGTTCAAACCACAAAAAACGGCTGGCTCTGCTTGCCCTGCAATGCGTCCTCAATTGAGGGAATGAGCAAATCAAAGTCGGCGACAAGCGAGTTTGGCTTTTCTATGCAATCATCTTGGCGGATTGGCACAAAAAAAATGTGCTTGGTGTTTTTTAGTGCGGCGATGTTCTGTGCCGATGCACCCAAACCGTCGTTGGTTGCAAGTGCTATTAAAACGGGGTTGCCGCCACGCAAATGCGATTTTGTCGCCATTGTTGCCGCTGTGTCGGTAATTCCCCCCGCAAGCTTGCCGAGGGTGTTGCCAGTGCAAGGGGCTATAATTAAAATGTCGCACAATTTTTTGGGACCGATTGGTTCGGCAGCCTCGATTGTGTGAATTATTTTTTTCTGTGTTAAATTTTCGATTTTTGCTATTATATCTGCGGCGGCACCAAAGCGAGTGTCGGTTGCGTACGCCGTGTCAGACATTATGGGCAGAACTTCGTAACCGGCGTTTTGCAAAGCTTCAATCGACTCGATTGCTTTTGCAATAGTGCAAAAAGAGCCGCAGATTACAAAGCCTACCCTTATTTTTTTATTTTCCATAACTGTTGTGTACCCCTTTGTTATAGGTTTTGTGGTGCGTTTTTTGGTTGCTTTTGTTAGAAATAGTTGTGTAATTTTAAAGTGCTTGCCGACTTATTCGGTCAGGCTTTTTTATACCATTAGCTTTTCAGGCTAATAAATTTAAATCTGCGTGTTAAGGCAGTTTAGAATTGTTGTGGCAATAATCTCGCCCGCCGCACGTGGGGCAGTTTTGCCGGGCAGCGAGAGTGCGTGTATTGTGTCGATATTCAGTTTGCGTGCCGCTTTAAAGTCAACGCCGCCGGGCTTTGATGCAAGGTCGATAATCAGTGCGGCGGGGTTGGTTTTTTTTAGCGTTCTTTCGTCAAAAATCAGGCGGGGGATTGTATTAAAAATTATGTCGTAATCGCAGCCGTTGGCAATAGCAGAAGTTTCTATAGCTGTGTGCCCAAAGGCGGTTATTAACGCCAAATCTGTTGGTTTGCGTGCACTTACGGTAACTTTTGCATGCAGCGATGACAAATCAGCAGCCAAAACCTTGCCGATACGCCCATAGCCGCACACAAGGCATTTTGCCCCATGAAGGGTTCCCTCAAAATTTTCAATTGCAACGCCAATTGCACCCTCGGCACTGGGCACGGCGTTAAGCACGGCAAACTCCTCCAATGCAGGGTAATCGGTAATATCGCTTTGTGCAAGCTGCGGCACGTGCTCCTTTAGAACATATTCAAAGCCTGCAAAAATTTTTTTGTTTTTTATAATTTCGGCAATTTTTTGGTTGAGGTGCAGTGGCTTGCTGTTTAAAGGTGCAGCAACGCAACCGTCGGCATCTATTGGCTGTGGCGGCAAAATAACGCAGTCTGCTTTTGTTAGAAGGTCGCAATCGTTGGTAAGGGTCAGCTTTTCTTTTAGCGGATGCTCGGTTGTTTTAAATTGGTCAAACCCGAACATAAGTACATTGCAGCCCGCCTGTGCAAGCGAACCGCCGCAAAACAAAAACCGCTTATCTCCGCCAAAAATCGCAATCGTTTTCGCTTCCATTATGTAAATTCTCCTCTGCCAAATAAACTTACCTTTGCAAAAAGGCGTCTCTTTTTAGTTTATGACGGAGGGGGGAATATGTGAATTTGAGAAATGGCAAATTGCAAGTGGTTTCCAAATTTTCTTCTTGGTATTGATATATAAAAAAATCCCATAACTCAAAAAACAGCGTCATAGCCTTTCTACGGGGCGTTGACGCTGTTTTAATGTTTGTTTATTTTATGGATTTTGCTTGCCTACACATTAGCCATTCGGCGGCTTCCGAGTAACCGTTAAATTTCAGAGCAGCCAGAGTAATCAAGGTTAAGTTTCAATCTAATTGCTTGTATTCTCTACCGCCTTTTTTCAAAATTTCGTTCTGCTTACAGTTAGTGCCTACCCATAATCCTTCATAGCCCCCGACCGCATATCCTACGTCGTTTACTGTGTCCAGATTATAAACCTTAACCTCGGAATTGGAAACAGTAACTTTCGTGACAGAACAAGGTATACCGTCTTTCGACCAAACAAGCTCGCCTGCTTTCAAAAGTTTCGCACTTACATATCCTGCTCTTGTGAAAATAGGATGATCTCCGGTTACCTTAACTTTTACGCTACCGGCGGAAATCTCTGTTATATCCGAAAATTCTATTCCCGTCCAAGTGTTAATAACATCGGCATACATGCCGCGTTCGGGGCTGAAAACCCTGTCGCCGATACGTATGGTTTCAATTGGACGCAGACCTTCTTCCGTAAAAACAAGAGTACCCTCAACAATACAGCCGCAACCTGATTTAGCCGTACCCGAGCAAGTGGTTTCTGTAGTTTGCCTTTTAGTTGTTATCATAAAATCCCCCAAAACAATAAAAATACTATTTTTATTTATTCTAACAGATTTCTTGCCTAATTGCAACAAAAAAACCTCCCTTAAAAAAGAGAGGCTTAATTTAAAATTTAAATATAAAATTATTTTTACTACCCTGCAAAAACTCAGTTTGTAATAACCTTTTCGGTTTCTTTATCAAAAATGTGCAGCTTCTCCATATCAAAGGCAATGTCGATATTATCGCCGGGTTTTGCTTTAGAGGTTGGCTCTACACGGGCGGTTAGCGGTGCACCGCTGATGTTTACATACAAGTAAATTTCGGCACACATAAGCTCGGTAACGTCAACATTTGCAGTAAGCATAGAGTCTTTGCTAACTTTAGCCAAGAACTCGGGTTCGTCGTGCACATGCTCGGGACGAATGCCAATAACCACATCTTTGCCGTCGTATGTGGCAAGGTTTGCGGTTTTGTTTGCGGGGAGTTTAAGCTCATATTTATCAAAGGCAGCGTAATAATCGGCACCTTTTTTAACGATTTTTGCTTCTATAAAGTTCATTTGCGGCGAGCCGATAAACCCTGCAACGAACATATTGCACGGCAAATCATACAGATGTTGAGGAGTATCAACCTGCTGAATAAAGCCATCTTTCATAACAACAATGCGTGTACCCATTGTCATAGCTTCGGTTTGGTCGTGAGTAACATAGATAAAGGTTGTGCCCAAACGCTGATACAGCTTAGAAATCTCGGTCCTCATTTGTGCACGCAGTTTTGCATCGAGGTTAGAGAGAGGTTCGTCAAGCAAGAAAACTTTAGGGTCACGCACTATGGCACGCCCAAGAGCAACACGCTGACGCTGACCGCCCGAGAGAGCCTTTGGTTTACGCTCGAGGTATTGCTCGATGCCCAAAATTCTGGCGGCTTCTTCAACACGGCGTTTAATTTCCTCTTTGGGGAGCTT
>JAISII010000076.1 GCA_031262125.1 Oscillospiraceae bacterium
ACAATACTTTATCTGCATTTTTTTGACTGATAATGTAGAAAAATTATGCCGCAAGACCGACAGGCGGGCAAAAAGGAGACAGTTAGTTTTAATGGAAGAAAAGAGTTTTTTACAAGAAAAGAACGATGCAAAAATGAATGCGTACCAGTTTATTAAAGCAGCACGAATTGAAAAAGGTGCACAGGATGTTCCGTGGTTGGACTATTTTGGGAATGTTTTTAAAGAAAAAGACGTTGAAGAGGAAGTTGCAAAACTGGCAGGGGCAATGAATGTTCACTGCAAAGACGAAAAATACATTGCTATTTTTGGCGGGGATTTTTTTGCAGAGCTTTTTATATTTTTTGCAACTATTGATTCGGGAAGAATCCTTTACCCATCACAAGTCGATACACCTATAGAAGCTGTGGTTAAAGGGTGGAAAGAAAATGATGTGCGTACTATATTCTGCCTTGATACAGCGTATGAAAAGATTAAACCATATACTGATAAAGGCGATTATCAAGTGATACCCGTTAGCCACAGCGATTATGTTGATAATATAGATGGATTCCCGGAGCGATTGAAAAAGTATGTTGATGTTCCCAAAAGCGAAGAATTAAAAAAGTTTTTGTTAGGAACAGAACCGCAAGTAGGACACAAATATAATGATATTGTAACGGTTATGTCTACAGGAGGGACAACAACAGGATACCCGAAAGAAATTGACCTTACTCAAGAACGTCTAAGGTTTATGTCCGAGGCATATATAAATTCGGGGTTTCCGGTGTTTCCCGGCAGCAGGGTAATGTCAGACCAAATATTGCCGCATATGACAGGATTGTTTGGTGAGCTTATTGGTCCTCTTTTGCTGGGAGCAGTTATTGTGTCGCAGATATTCCATATATCAGATACACAGTTGTTGGATGATTTTAGGGATACACGACCTCAAGTGTCGTTTACTACACCTGTTTTGCTTAGAGGAATGGTTGAGCGGAGAGATGAGATTATTGACGGTGAATTTTCTGATATGACAGTTATTACTGTCGGCGGTGCAAAATCGTTCCAGAGTACTATGGAAAAGTTTGAAAACGAGATTAGAAAACCTGCGGGTATTAAGGCACCCTGTTTGGTTATCTATGGTTCGTCCGAATGTTCAAGTACAATGTTAAATCTCCCCGAAAAATATGAGTTGTTTGCACCGTCTGCCGGTGTAGAAGTTCGGCTTGTTGATGAGGATGGTGCAATTTTAGAAGATATTGGGGCAATAGGATATTTAGAATCCTATTCACTTCATAATGCTACAAAGTACACAAATGTGTCTGAGGATATTAACAGAACAACTTTTAAAACAGACTCGGAGGGTAGAGTGTGGGTTTGTTTGGGCGATATGTTTGAAAAAGTAGGCGATAATATTTATCGCTGCCTTGGCAGAGATGATAAACTTGTGGCATTTACAAAAAACGGCGTAAGATTTAGAGCATATGACGTTGACAGTTTTTTAATGTCAATGAATGAAGTTCAGGAAGCTCAAACTGTTGCAGTAGATGATAAGTTTTATTCATTTATTATTCTTGATAAGTTGTGTTGTAAAAAAGATGATGGAAAGCAACTGGCGTATATAGAAGAAAAATGCAAAGAAAAATTCACGTCGCCTATGTTGCCTGCAAAGATTAAAATAGTTAAAAGTTTGCCAAGGAAAAAAATTCCAAAACGCAACTTAAGTGCAATTGTTAAAATGGTTAAAGATATGTAATTAGGGTTTTTCCAAACTCAATAGTATTTAAGAATAACCGCCTTATGTGAAAGTAAGGCGGGTAATTTTTATTTTCAAAAACCCTCAATCCCCCCTTTTAATTCTTATAAAAATGTAGTAAACTATAAATATGACAAACTTACAAAACCGAATAATATACCACTGCGATTGCAATGGTTTTTTTGCGTCCGTGGAGGAAGTGTTCCGCCCAGAATATAAAAAAGTGCCGATGGCGGTTGCCGGAGACCCGGAAACCCGCCGTGGGATTATTCTTGCCAAAAATGAGCTTGCAAAGAAGTATAATGTTAAAACGGCAGAGACCATTTGGCAAGCCAAAAAGAAGTGCCCCGGCTTGATTATCTGCAAGCCCCGCTACAAAGCCTACAACGAGTTTTGCGAACGAGTTAACGCAATTTACGGCGAATATACCGATTTGGTGGAACGCTTTGGTGTTGATGAAAGCTTTTTGGATGTTACCAACAGTTTGCATTGCTTTGGCGGCGACCCACTTGCCCTTGCTAACGAGATTAAAGAGCGAATTAAAACCGAAATCGGGGTTACAATCTCGATAGGAATAAGCTGGAACAAAATTTTTGCAAAGCTGGGTTCCGATTTGAAAAAGCCGGACGCCGTTACGGTTATTACTAAAGAGAATTATAAGCAAGTGGTTTGGCAGCTGCCTGTGTCGGATTTGCTTTTTATAGGGCGGAACACTACGCAGGCTCTAAACAGCTTTGGAATACGAACAATAGGCGAACTTGCAAATTTTGACGAAGAGTTTTTGGCAAAAAAACTGGGCAAAGCAGGGCGGCAAATTTATAAATTTGCCAACGGGCAAGACGACAGCCCCGTAAAACTCGACGGCGAGTACGAACCCGTAAAATCGGTTGGCAAAGGGCTGACCTTTAAGCGTGATTTGATAACCGAGCGTGATATTAAAACAGGCATAACCGTGCTTGCCGATTCGGTTGCGGCACGTTTGCGGGCTGCTAAAATGAAGTGTACTACAATTCAGGTGAGCATTAAGGACGTCGAGTTTAAGTCAATTCAACGCCAAAAGCAAGCCCCCGTGCCAACAAATGTTACAACCGAAATTTTTAATACAGCACTAAAAATTATTAAAGAAGCGTGGTCAATCGGCAAGCCGATTAGGGCGATTACAATCACGGCAAGCAACCTGCTGCCCGAAAATATGGCGACGGTGCAGCTTTCGTTTTTTGAAGCACCGGCAAGTGCAGATAATACTAAAGCCGAAAATGTAGAGAAAGCAGTGGATGCTATACGCAAAAAGCACGGCAAGGGCAGCATAACGCATGCCAGTACGGTTAATAACGACATTGGTGCGGGCGGCAGCCATAAAGAAGAATAGTGAAGAATTTAAGAGAGCAGCGGTTTGCTGTTCTCTTTTTTTATATATTCGTGCAAAATCGTATAAATATAAGCTCAAACTGTTGCGAAGTTTTTCTTTTTATGGTAGAATGTTAAATAATAATATATTTTGGGCAAATATGGCTTGTTTGCGTATAAAAGCTGAAAGATGGACACAAAATGGTTGTTTTAGGAATAGACCCCGGGTATGCAATTGTGGGCTATGGTGCCGTTGAGTTTGCGGGAAGCAATTGCCGCAGCTTGGGTTATGGTGTTATAACAACAAATGCCGAAACCGATTTTAACCTTAGGCTTAAAACTATTTATGACAATTGCTCGCTGCTTATTGCAAAATGCAAGCCCGATTGTATGGCGATTGAAAAACTGTATTTTCAAAGCAACCAAAAAACCGCAATAATGGTTGCCGAGGCAAGAGGGGTTATAATTTTGGCGGCACAAAACGCAGGGGTAGACATTTTTGAGTACACCCCTTTGCAGGTTAAAACCGTTGTAACGGGCTATGGCAAAGCAAAAAAAGCCCAAGTTATGGAGATGACCCGCAGATTATTAAAACTAACCGAAGTCCCTAAGCCCGACGATGCAGCCGATGCACTGGCAATTGCGTTGTGCCATACTCAAGCGGCAGGCACAGCACTACGCCGAACTTTGGTCGAGCGTAACAAAACAAAATATCAATAAAAATTATTATAAAAGTAAAAATGTAAATAAGGTAAAACTATGTTATATTCTTTAAACGGCAAACTAACCCATATGCAGCAGGGCTTGTGTGTTATAGAATGTGGCGGCGTCGGCTTTTGCTGCCAAACCACGCTTAACACCCAACGCAATGTAAAATTGGGCGAGCAAACCCTGCTTTATACATATATGAATGTGCGTGAGGATGCAATTGAGCTGTTCGGCTTTTCGTCAACGTCCGAGCTGTCGGTGTTTAAAAGCCTTATTTCGGTTAACGGTGTAGGGGCGAAGGTCGGTGTTGCAATACTTTCGGTTTTGACTCCCGAGCAGGTGGCATTGTCAATCTCGTCGGGCGATTATAAAACCATAACCAAAGCAAACGGCGTTGGTCCAAAGCTTGCCCAGCGTATTATTTTAGAGCTTAAAGACAAGGTAGGCATTTCGCTTAAAAATCAAGAGGTTTCTGCCGCACCGGGTTCGGTTGTTCCGCTTTCTCAGGGGAATATCGGCAAAGCGGTAGAGGCATTGTCGGTTTTGGGCTTTGCGGCGGGCGACGTTGCCCCCGTGCTTGCTCGGTTTGACCCACAGTTGCCCATAGAACAGCTTATTGCAAAAACCCTGCAAGCATTTGGCGGCAAAAACTAATATAAATTATATTGTAAAACAAAAAAATATAAAAACGGGAGCGTGAGGATTATATGGATACAACTCAAAACGAGTTTGATTTTGAAAGCCGAATTATGGACACCGAAGCTATCCCCGAGGACACCGAACAAAATGATAATCCCCTTCGTCCCAAAATTCTTGACGAATATATAGGGCAAGAGAAGGTTAAGCAAAACCTTTCAATTTATATGGAGGCGGCACGCCAACGCAAAGAGTCGTTAGACCATGTGTTGCTTTATGGTCCGCCCGGTTTGGGCAAAACCACTCTTGCCGGCATAATAGCCAACGAAATGGGCGTTTCTATTCGCATAACCTCCGGCCCTGCAATCGAAAAGCCCGGCGATTTAGCCGCACTTTTAACCAACCTTAACCCCGGAGATGTGCTTTTTATTGATGAAATTCACCGTCTTAGCCGTGCAGTTGAAGAAATTTTATACCCCAGTATGGAGGATTTCTCAATTGACATTATCACCGGCAAAGGTCAAATGGCGGCATCGTACCATTTGCCGCTGCCAAAGTTTACTTTGGTGGGTGCAACCACCCGTGCAGGGCAGCTTACCGCACCTTTGCGAGACCGCTTTGGCGTTGTGCTGCGGTTAGAACTTTATTCTCCGCAAGAGCTTGCAACAATAATAAAACGCAGTGCAGGGATTTTAGACATTGCCATCGACGACAGCGGAGCAGAAGAAATTGCATCCCGTTGCCGTGGCACACCACGTTTGGCAAACCGCCTTTTAAAGCGAGTGCGGGATTTTGCACAGGTGCTCTCGGGCGGAGTTATTACAAAAGAAAACGCACGTACCGCACTGCAAAGCCTTGAGATTGACGAGCTTGGGCTTGACCAAAACGACAGACGAATGCTGGAAGCGATTATTAAATATTATAAAGGCGGACCGGTAGGGTTAGAAACCTTGGCAGCCGCCATAGGCGAAGAAGCTGTAACAATCGAGGATGTTTACGAGCCTTATTTAATGCAAATCGGCTTTTTAAGCCGCACCCCCCGTGGGCGGTGCATAACAGCAGCCGCCTGTGCACATTTGGGCTATGACTTTGTTGGCGGTGCAAATATTAAGCCAACGCAGCAAAGTTTGTTTGGTAACTAGAAGCAAGAGGTCAGAGGCAAGAAGCAAGATTTATAGAAACATTGCTACGCAATGTATTTTATATATTTTTCGCTATCATTTTAGTTTGTTAAGAGAGCAAAAAAGTCCCCCTCCGGGAGGGGGAAAATCGGCGAAGCCGATAGGGGGAGAAAGCGAGCGACGCAAGAGGCAAGATTTGGCGGATATGCCGCTACTTGCAAAATGTTTCATTTTGCAAAGAGGAGCAACCAACCGTAAAGCGTAGCTTTTTGTGCTTGCACAAAAACAAGCTCAAAAGGGCGGATTGCGACGAGCATTCTGCATTATTATTTTTTATTTATTAAAAAGGAGCTATAAATTTATGGGAAGATTATTTGGAACAGACGGTGTGCGTGGAGTTGCCAACACCGAACTTACTTGCGAAATGGCAATGAACATAGGCAAAGCAGCGGCAATGGTTTTAATTTCGGATGAAGTTAAGCACCCAACATTTTTAATTGGCAAAGACACACGAATCTCGGGCGATATGCTGCAAGGTGCACTTGTTGCCGGGCTGTGTTCGGTTGGGGCGAATGTTAAGCTGCTGGGCGTTGTTCCCACTCCGGCGGTTGCATACCTAATTAACAAATACAAAGCCGATGCAGGTATTATGATTTCGGCCTCGCACAACCCGTACCGCTATAACGGAATTAAAATTTTTAACGAGGACGGCTACAAGCTGCCCGACGATTTGGAAGAACAAATAGAATCTATTGTTTTAGACGAAGACAGTGCAGATTATTTTGTGCCTGCCGACGGTGCAATAGGCACGGTTGAATTGTGCGAAAACGCCGTG
Source organism: Oscillospiraceae bacterium (assembly GCA_031262125.1). Classification (GTDB taxonomy): domain Bacteria; phylum Bacillota; class Clostridia; order Oscillospirales; family Acutalibacteraceae; genus JAISII01. The sequence goes on from JAISII010000076.1 coordinate 6,380, forward strand.
GATGATTATATCGACCATGTTGTAGACAGTGTGGAATATAAATTAGACGGAATGAACATAGCTTTAGATTGCTCTAACGGTTCTGCGGCAACTACGGCGGAAAAGATGTTTACACGTTTGGGTGCAAATTGCCATATGTTAAGCGACAGCCCCGACGGAATTAACATAAACGAAGATTGCGGCTCTACTCATATGGAGAACTTAATGCAATATGTAAAAGACCACAAGATGGATGCAGGGCTTGCATTTGACGGTGATGCCGATAGATGCCTTGCCGTGGATGATAACGGCGAGTTAGTAGACGGCGACTATGTAATTGCAATTTGTGCTGCCGATTTAAAAAGCCGTGGTCGCCTTAAAAAGAACACCGTGGTCGGCACGGTTATGACAAATATGGGCTTTAACAAATTTTGCGAAGCAAACGATATGAACTTTGTTGCCACCAAAGTCGGCGACAGATATGTTCTGGAAACTATGCTTGCACAAGGTTACAATATGGGCGGCGAGCAGTCGGGGCATGTAATTTACCTCGATTATGCAACCACCGGCGACGGTCAGCTTACGGGGGCACATTTGCTCAGCCTTATTAACCGCCGCAACGCAAAGCTAAGCTCTATTGCCACACTAATGCAACGCTACCCGCAAGTTTTAATTAACGTAAAAATCACAAACGAGGGCAAGCTGCATTTTTATACCGATAAAGAAATTAAAAAAGAAATCAAGCGTATTGAAAATATTTTAGGCGGCAAGGGCAGAGTGCTTATTCGTGTATCCGGCACCGAGCCGCTTGTGCGGGTTATGCTTGAGGGCGAAGTTTTAGAGGAAATTGAAGTTTTGGCACAAAATGCCGCCGATTTAATTCAAGCACGTTTGGGTGCATAATTTACCTTAATATTTACGCCAAAAAAGCGTTGAAAGTAGAGAATTGAAAAAATAAAAATATGAGAATTGCAGAAAACTGGCAAGACTATAAACTGCTTGATGCCACCGACGGCGAACGGTTGGAAATGTTCGGCGATATTATATTAATACGCCCCGACCCGCAAATAATCTGGAAGTCGGCAAAGCGTTCGCCCTTGTGGAGCAAAGCCCATGCTCGTTATATACGCAGCAACCAAGGCGGCGGGCATTGGGAGGTTTTGGCAAAGCTGCCCCAAAGTTGGGCTATTAAATATAACGACTTAACATTTATGGTTAAGCTTATGGGTTTTAAGCACACCGGGGTGTTCCCCGAGCAGGCGGCAAACTGGGATTTGTTCGGCAAACTTATAAAAACACAATTGCAAAACAGCCCAAACAGTGGTGAACAGCCAACTGCAAACCCGCCAAAAGTGCTTAATTTGTTCGGCTACACAGGCTGTGCAACATTAGCTTGCCTGCAAGCCGGGGCAAGCGTTTGCCATGTCGATGCCTCTAAAGGTATGGTGGCATGGGGCAAAGAAAACGCCGAGCTTTCGCATCTTGCCCAAAAGCCCGTGCGGTGGATTGTTGACGACTGTATGAAGTTTGTTCAGCGAGAAATACGCCGTGGCAACAAATACGACGGCGTAATTATGGACCCACCCTCTTATGGCAGGGGCCCGGGCGGCGAGGTTTGGAAGTTAGAGGACAGTGTTTATTCTTTTGTGCAGCTTTGTGCACAGGTGCTAAGCAATAACCCGCTGTTTTTTGCAATAAATTCATACTCAACCGGGCTATCGGGCGGGGTTATGCAATATATTTTAGAGGATATTTTAACTCCTGTTTTTGGCGGCACAGTCAGCAGCGAGGAAATCGGGCTGTCCGTGCAAAGCACAAAAAGCATACTGCCCTGCGGTTCGACTGCACTTTGGCAAAGGTGAAAAGTATTTAGCGGTAGGCTTTAGTTTAGGTAAGCTATTAGTCTATTGAATGTGCTAATATTCCCCTCCGGGGAGGGGTGGCTGCTCCCATAGTAAAAAATAAAACTTGTTTTTTAATAAAATCTAAAAAATAAATGATTTTTTAGATTGTGCAGAGCAGACGGGGTGGTTTGCGGCTCAACTGCACTTTGGGAAAGGTAACTATCTCATCACATAAGGAAGTGTAAATAATCGGTACATATATACAATTAGAAAAAGTAAGCCTTGCCTATAATAGCTCTGCAGAAGATGACAACGAGCAAACGCCGCAAAGCAAAGACGTTTTAAAAAACGTAAATTTAAGCATAAACAAAGGCGAGTTTGTTGCGTTGCTTGGGCATAACGGTTCGGGTAAATCTACACTTGCAAAGCTGCTGAACGCACTTTTGGTGCCAACCGGCGGGCGTGTGATGGTGGATGGTTTAGATACCGCCGATGAGGCAAATTCTTTAGATATACGTCGCCGTGTAGGGCTGATTTTGCAAAACCCCGATAATCAAATTGTTGCAAGCATTGTTGAGGAAGACGTGGCGTTCGGACCCGAAAATTTGGGCATCCCGCCGCAGGAAATCCGCCGCCGTGTGGACGATGCCTTAAAAATGGTTAATATGTTTCAGTACCGCAAACACGCCCCTTTTAAACTTAGCGGAGGGCAAAAACAGCGTGTTGCTATTGCCGGAATTTTGGCAATGCAACCCGACTGCATAGTTTTGGATGAGCCGACTGCAATGCTCGACCCAAAAGGCAGAGAAGAGGTAATATCTGCAATACGGAAATTGAACAAAGAAAACGGCATTACAATTGTTCTTATAACCCACAATATGGAAGAGGCGGTTTTTGCCGACCGAATTTTTGTTTTGGACGAAGGCGAAATATTACTAAACGGCACGCCGAAAGAAGTGTTTTCGCAAGTAGAGCTGCTTAAAAAACACCGGCTTGATGTTCCGCAGGCGACCGAATTATGCTATAAGCTGCGTGCTTGCGGGTTTGATATTACAACCCTGCCCCTTACAACGCAGGATTGCATTAACGACCTTATCGCCGCCTTGCCGCCGGTAATTTAATAGCGAAAATTGTTTTTATAAATAAAGATGCAAAAGAAAGGAAGTGCCTTAAAATAGCCATTTTAGAAACCAAAAACCTAACCTATACCTATGGCATAGGCACACCCTTTCAAAAAACAGCAGTACAGGATGTCTCGATAACTATTAACAAAGGCGAGTTTATCGGCATAATCGGGCATACTGGTTCGGGCAAATCTACACTGATTCAAATGCTAAACGGGCTTATAAAACCCGCAAGCGGGCAGGTTTTTTATAACGGCACCGATATTTTCAGCAAGCCAAAAGAGCTTCGGCAGCTGCGGTTTAATGTGGGGATGGTGTTCCAGTACCCCGAATATCAGCTTTTTGCCGAAACGGTTTATGACGATATTGCCTTTGGTCCGAAAAATATGGGGCTTAGCGGGGATGATTTAGACGAAGCCGTACGCAATGCGGCACGTTTTGCGGGCTTGAAAGAAGAGCTGCTTACAGCGTCGCCCTTTGACCTCTCGGGCGGCGAAAAACGCCGTGCCGCCATTGCAGGTGTTATTGCAATGAACCCCGATGTTTTAATAATGGACGAGCCGACCGCAGGGCTGGACCCTGTGGGCAGGGACGTTATTTTAGCCCAGATACACAGCTATCACAAGCAGTGCGGCAATACGGTTTTGCTTGTTTCTCACAGCATGGAGGATGTAGCCCGCCTTTGCGAAAAGGTGCTGGTTATGAATGAATCTAAAGCTGTTATGTTTGACGAAACAAAAAAAGTTTTTGCACAGGCAGAAATGCTTAACCAAATGGGTTTGCGACTGCCGCAAATTACGCAAATAACGCAAGCTTTACGCAAAAACGGCTATGCAATCCCGCCCGACATTTTAACTGTTGAAGAAGCGGTTGAAATGATAAAATCAATTTAATCTTTTTCTCCCCCTGTCGGCCTTGCCGACATCCCCCTCTGGGAGGGCATTGGTAAATAGTTATTGCATCACAAACATGTCTCTGTGGATTAAAAGGTCGAGAGCGATTCGAAGCATTTCAATAGTTTTTGAATATCGTTTTGTTTTGCG
>JAISII010000077.1 GCA_031262125.1 Oscillospiraceae bacterium
AAGGTGATTGACTTTTTTGCAAAGAATGGGATAGCTGCCGAGCTTACGGCAAAAACCTCGATGGAGCTTGAGCGGCAGATTATGGCGTGGGTTGGCAAGCGTGGCGGGCAAATCAGCAAAAACAACGCCGCAAAAATAATCGAGTACGCCGGGACAGAGCTTAGCCTGCTTAAAAACGAGGTTGAAAAGCTGTGTGCCTACAGCAACGGGGCAGAAATTACCCTGCCGATGATAGACAGCCTTGTAACCAAAAACCTGCACGCAAAAATTTTTGCATTGTCCGACTCGGTGCTTTGCCGCAACAGCAACCAAGCTTTCAGCCAGCTTAACGCATTGTTTTATCAGCGAGAAGACCCGATTGCCATTGTTAATGTGCTGGGTTCGGCTTTTGTTGATGTTTATCGTGTGCGAGTGGCGGGGGAGAGCGGAGTGCAAAACCGCCAACTTGCCGAGGATTTTCAGTATAAAAACCGTGCTTTTGTGCTCGACAAGGCGGCTAAAAATTCACGGACCATAAGCACTGCCGCCCTGCGGGAGGGCTTGACTGCAATTTTAAACACCGAAGCAGCCCTAAAAAGCACCCAATGCGATGCCAAGCTAATGGTCGAGAAGCTTTTGGCACAGCTTTTGCTTATTTTTAAATGATTTTGCTTATTTATTTTTTGCATAAAATAAGCCCGTAAACTTTTTGGTTTTACGGGCAGTTTTTGTGTGTTTAATGAAGTTTGAATAAAATTTAAAATGAATAATGAACAATACAAATATGCGGCACAGAATTTGCGGCTGAAATTTATATTGTTCATCATTAACAGTTACTGTTCAATTTTAACTGCGGCGACAGCCACATATTTGGAGCTACTAGGCAGATTCGAACTGCCGACCTCATCCTTACCAAGGATGCGCTCTGCCGACTGAGCTATAGCAGCAGATGTTTAAATAACAAATAACAATGCAGAATGCAGAAATAAACTATATTCTATAATAGGGGAAAAATGTTTGGGTTTGTCTACCTGTTTGATTTTGCAGTTTTGCAAGAAGAAATCAGCATACGCCTTATTGTACCTGCTTGATTTCTTAATTTTTTGTATTGTTCTTCTTCTAAACTTCCTGTTTCAAAAAGTAGCTCAAGCCAGTATTCAGTTTCGTGACATTCTTTAAGTGCTATCTCGAGTTTGTTAATGAAATCCGATTTGCTTTGTGCGTAATTTGCCTCATGAATATTTGCACCGATGCTCGTCCCACTTCTAATTAGTTGATTTGCTAAGGGAGATTTAAGTTGCTTACAGAGAATAACAATATCCTTGGCAAGTTCTTTAGAATTTTCTTTAAGAATACTCTCTGCCATAGAAGTTCCTCGTTTGTGATATATTGCTTTGCAATGTGATATTATTGCTTACGCAAAAGTGATATTCGTGCTATGCACGAGTGATATGATATTTGCATCTTCACGCACCGAAGGTGCATATCACGACGAAGTCATATCACGCCTTTGGCATATCTCTTGCTCGAAGAGCAAATATCGTTGCAATTTGCTCTTGCAAATTGCATGGAGGCGTCACCCGGATTTGAACCGGGGAATCAGGGTTTTGCAGACCCATGCCTTACCACTTGGCTATGACGCCGAACAAAAATAAAATGCAACCGTTGAGCAACTAAATAAATTGTCCAACGGTTGCTATTTTACCACAAAAACTACTGCTGTGTCAAGTTTTTTTAAGCGATTTTCAAATTGTTCTAAAATTTTCAATAAATTTGCCGCAAACAGGTTTATAATAACAAAAATGCACCCCAAAAACCAAACTTATTGTTGACGATAAAACAAAACAAAGGTATAATTTAAAGTGTAAAGTTTTAAAACTAATTTTCAGCCGTTGTACTTTCTGTTGCGGTAGTTAGCGGGGGAGTGGTTACAGGCTTTTCTCGCAGAGAATCTTGCCGCAGACTGAAGAACTCTTTTGTGGCGGCTTCTCTTACAGTAGTGCTTTGGTGCTTTTGCAACAGGCGTGTTATTGCATAAACATCAATCCAAATTTCGTTGTCGCTTTCTTTTTGGCTTTCGTCAAACACCAGTTCCAGCCCCCAGTGCAAATGGCTTGTTTCTATGTTATTGCTGTTTTCTTTAGTGCTGTAGCCCGTGCGTCCTACATAGCCGATAACATCGCCCGCTTTAACTTGCCCGCCCAGCTTAACATCGGGGTGGTATGGGCGGTTTTGCCTAAGGTGTGCATAGTAATAATACCGCTTTTTGTCAAGGCTTCTAATGCCGATTCTCCAGCCGCCGTATTGGTTCCAGCCCAAGTTTTCAACCACGCCGTCCTCAATTGCAATAACAGGAGTGCCGGTTGCCGCCATCATATCGTGCCCCAAGTGCCGCCGCTGGAACCCATAGCTTCGACCAACGCCAAAATCATTCGAATCGGAAAAAGGGAACGTCTTTGCAATTGGCGAGTATGCCTTTAGCCCGTATTTTTGCGTGGTGGTAATTTTGCCGCTTTCGTCGGCAGAATACTCGGTATAATCGCCCAGATAACCGCCCAAAGCAGCGTTATACACATCAAAATAATAGCTGAAATATTTCATATCCTTTGTAATTTCGGCAATTTGTTCGCCGTCTTTAAGGCGTGCTGCAATTTTGTCCATATCGGCTGCCTTATAGCTTGAAAAATTGCCGCCGTATGTTGCACCCAAATAAGCTAAAATGTCTATCCAGCTTATTTTAACCTCGCTGTTGCGGCTTTCAATGTCAATGTTCATTGCCTTTTCGAGTGCCGAATATGTTACGTTAAATTCAGCGTATGTTATAAAATCATTTTTGCCGCTTTCGGCTTCTTTTCCCGCAAACGACATCATTGCCGTTATGCCTATAGCAAGCACGCAGGCAAACGAAATCATAATCTTCATATTTTTTTTAAAATTGCTCTTAATGCCTTTATGGAATTTTGTGAAACTAATCTTCATACAAACACACCTCAAAAAAATATATGCCGTGGCGGCTTGCTAAATGCCAAAGCCGGCAAATTTGTTAAAAAAGGGGGGCAGCAACGTGGATAATAACCCGGAAATTAAACCTGAAAACAGAACTAAAAATAACCAAACAGGCTATAAAAATGCCGATAAACCTGAGGTTCAAAGCTTTTTTAAAAACCCTGAGTTTTACATAATTGCACTGGGGTTGGTGTTTTTTGGCGTTATGGTCTGCTGTAACTTTGTTTTTAGCGATAAAATTAACCTTGTTAAATTGAGTGATGTTTTTACTACCGCTGTTGCAGCAAATGCCAATCCTCAGCAAGTCGATGCTACAGTTGCAGATGCTCAAATTAGTGCAACCGTGCCTCAAACACAGGCAAACACCAACTTTGCATATAGCACAAAGCCAAATTTACCCGCATCGGGGCTTGTTAACATAAACACCGCAACTGCCCAAGAGCTAACCGCCCTGCCCGGCATTGGCGAAGCAATTGCTGCACGGATAGTAGATTACCGAAACACAAACGGCAGCTTTGCACAAATAGAGGACATTATGAACGTCAGCGGAATAGGCGATAAGCGGTTTGAGAATATTAAAAATTATATTGTTGTTTAATTTTTTAAAATATGGTACAATTGCTTTATAAAACGAAAAAGTTAGGAGCGACCGGCTTGATAAAACACTTAATAACACGAATTGAAATGCAAATGCCCAAATTTAGCAAAGGGCAGGTTAAAATTGCACGTTTTATAGAGCAAAACTACGCCGAGGCTGCATATATGACGGCGGCACGGCTGGGCGACACCGTTGGTGTGAGCGAAAGCACCGTTGTACGCTTTGCAATGGAGTTAGGCTACAGCGGTTACCCGCAGTTGCAACGTGCAATGCAAGAGATTATTCGGGATAAACTAACCTCGGTGCAGCGTATTGATGTTACCGCCGAGCGGATTGGCACCGACCATGTGCTGGATTCGGTTTTAAATCAAGACATCGAGCGTATTCGCCGCACATTGGAGGAAACCTCGCATACCGATTTTGAACAAGCGGTTGAAGCAATAGTCAAGGCTAAAAAAATCTATATTTTCGCCGTGCGTTCGGCGGCATCTATTGCGAACTTTTTGGGCTATTATTTAGAGCTTTGCTTTGGCAATGTGCGTGTTATAAACGCAACCGGCACTGTAGAAATCTATGAGCATTTGTTTAGGCTGAGCGGCGATGATGTGCTTATCGGCATCAGCTTTCCACGCTATAGCTCAATGTCGGTTAGGGCTATGGAGTTTGCACGAGAGAGGGGAGCACATACGGTAGCAATTACCGACAGTTTGGTCTCTCCGCTTGTTCCGGCGGCAGATTCGGTATTGCTTGCCCGCAGCGATATGGCGTCTATAGTTGACTCGCTTGTTGCACCAATGAGCTTGATAAACGCACTTATTGTTGCCACGGTTGTACGCAAAAAAGACGATGTTAAAGCAACCTTTTCTACCCTTGAGGAAGTTTGGAACAACCAAGATGTTTATACCAAGCTGGATGCCCAAGCTGCGGAGAACACGCAGTGAAGGTTGTAATTATAGGCGGCGGTGCGGCAGGGCTTATGGCGGCTGTTGCGGCAGCAAATTGCGGCAACAGTGTTATTGTTGTTGAGAAAAACGAACGCCCGGCACTAAAGCTACGCATAACAGGCAAGGGCAGGTGCAATATTACGAACAATTGCCCTCCTGCCGAGGTTATAGCCAACGCAACCCGCAACGGGCGGTTTTTATACAGTGCTGTTAACGCATTCAGCCCGGCAGACACTATTGCTTTTTTTGAGAAACTTGGCGTGCCGACCAAAACCGAGCGTGGTCGCAGAGTCTTCCCCCAAAGCGACAAGGCCGCCGACGTTGCAAACGCACTAATTAACAAAGCAAAAAGCAGCGGCGTAAAATTTGTTACGGCACAAGCCGAAAAATTGCTGCTGCAAAACAACACTGCAGTTGGTGTTAAGCTAAAAAACAGCGAAATATTTGCCGATAAAATAATAATTGCCACGGGCGGTGCAAGCTACCCCAAAACAGGCTCCACAGGCGATGGTTACAAGTTTGCAAAGCAGACAGGGCATACGGTTACGCCAATTCGCCCTTCACTTGTTCCGCTAAAAAGCAACGACGATTTTATTTTGCAGCTGCAGGGGCTTGCCCTAAAAAACGCTGCAATAAAGGTTACGGGCAGCAGCGGCAAGGTTTTTTATACCGATTTCGGCGAGCTGCTCTTCACACATTTTGGAGTAAGCGGCCCTGTAATTTTAAGTGCGTCGGCACACATACCGCCGCAAGCTGTAAACAGCTCGGTGCTTCATATCGACCTTAAACCTGCACTTACTGTTCAACAGCTGGACACCCGCCTTTTGCGTGATTTGACAGAGCTGTGCAACAAAAACGCCGCAAACATTTTGCACGGGCTGCTGCCAAAATCACTCTGCCCAATTGTTGCAAAAATGTGGGGTGTGGGCGATGTTAAATGCAATTCGGTAACCAAAGAACAACGCCGCAAGCTGTGCGAAATTTTAAAAGATTTTAAGGTAAACCTGACCGATTTTTGCCCAATTGAAGAGGCGATTGTAACCTCGGGCGGGGTAGAGGTTAGCGAGATTAACCCAAAAACTATGGAGAGCAAGCTGTGCAAAAACCTGTTTTTTGCGGGCGAGGTTATTGACTGCGATGCCTACACCGGCGGATATAACCTGCAAATTGCATGGAGTACAGGTTGGCTTAGCGGCAGTGGCACAGACTAACAAGAACTAAAATAACAGCCGTTGCTTTCGGCTTTGATAAATTATAAGTTACAAAAAAGGAAGATTTTTGACGATGACGATTATTGAGCAAATGGGTAAAAACGCAAAGGTTGCAGCAGCACAGCTTTTAACAGCCGGTGCGGCAAAAAATACTGCACTAAACGCTATTGCAAACGCACTGGAGGATAATGCTCAAGCGATAATAGATGCCAACGCCCTCGACATAGCGGCAGGGCAAACCGCAGGGCTTACACAATCACTTATTGACCGCCTGACGCTGAACACTGAACGTGTTAAAGCAATGGCAAACGGTATGCGTGAGGTTGCAGCTTTGCCCGACCCTGTGGGCACAACCATAAGCGGCAGTGTTTTGCAAAACGGGCTGCAAATTACAAAGGTGCGTGTGCCGCTTGGCGTTATAGGCATAATTTACGAGGCTCGCCCGAATGTTACCGCCGATGCTGCGGCATTGTGCCTTAAAGCAGGCAATGCGGTAATTCTGCGTGGCGGCAAAGAGGCTATAAACTCCAACAAAGCAATTGCCGTTGTTATGCGTAACGCTTTGCAAACGGTTGGGCTAAACCCCGATTGTATTCAGCTGATTGAGGACACTTCACGCCAAAGCTCGACCGAGCTTATGGGGCTTAGCGAATACCTTGACGTGCTGATACCCCGTGGCGGGGCAGGGCTTATTAATGCTGTGGTGCAAAATGCTAAGGTGCCGGTTATAGAGACCGGCGTAGGCAATTGCCACGCCTTTGTAGATGCAAGTGCCGATTTGCAAATGGCTGTAGATATTATATTCAATGCCAAAACCAGCCGCCCGTCTGTCTGCAATGCATTAGAAACTATGCTGGTACACAAAAACATAGCACCACAAGCCTTGCCGCAAATTTATAAAAAGCTTAAAGATAAAGCGGTAGAGCTAAGGGTTTGCCCACGTGCGTTTGAAATTATCGGCGGCGAACAAGATGTTAAGCTTGCAACCGACGAGGATTTTTACACAGAATTTTTAGATTATATTCTTGCCGTGCGTGTTGTGGATGATTTAGACCAAGCGATAGAACACATTGCTAAATACAGCAGCGGGCACAGCGAGGTTATTATTACGCAAGATTATAAAAACGCCGAGCAATTTTTGCAACGGGTAGATTCGGCGGCGGTTTATGTTAACGCTTCTACTCGGTTTACCGACGGCGGTGAGTTTGGAATGGGAGCCGAAATCGGCATTTCTACGCAAAAGCTACACGCCAGAGGGCCAATGGGGTTAGAGCAATTGACAAGTATGAAGTTTGTTGTTAGGGGTAATGGGCAGGTAAGGTAGTTTTTTTATTTATTTAAAAAATAAATATTTTTTAAAATGGGACTGGAGCAATTAACAAGCATGAAGTTTGTTGTAAGAGGCAGCGGGCAAGTAAGATAGGTTTTTGTTTCCCCCCTTGTCCGTCTAGAAGCAAGAAGCCAGAGGCTAGAAGCAAGAAGCGACTTGCGTCGCTCGCTTTCTCCCCCTATCGGCTTCGCCGATTTTCCCCCTCCCGGAGGGGGACTTTTCAGCACTTTTGGGAAAGTACCCAATAGCCTCCCTCTTAGAGGGAGGTGGCAAGGCGTTAGCCTTGACGGAAGGAGAAAAAAGCAGACGGGCAGGTAAGGTAACTCTATGCAAATAAAAACAAGAATTTTAGTTTTTTCCGATTCGCACGGCGACAATAACGGAATAATTAAAGCTATACAAATGCACCATGCAACTGCACAATATGTGTTTTTTTGCGGCGACGGTGCGGCAGAATTTGAACAGCTGCAATATATCTTCCCAAACATTGCTTTTGTGGGGGTAAGGGGCAATTGCGATTGGTCTTGCCAACTTTGCGATGAAGAAACACGGGTTATTAACGGCATAAAGGTGATTTGCCTGCACGGGCACACCTGCAATGTAAAATACGGCACTGCTATGCTTGCCGCAAAAACCCGCAAAGAGCAAGCAACCATTGCTTTTTACGGGCATACTCACATTGCCGAGGTGCAAACCCTGCAAGCCGAAGCCGACCAAACGGCAATAACGCTAATCAACCCCGGTGCGGCGTCTGGCTATAAGGCAACCTATGCTATTGTAGATTTGCTGCAAGACGGCACGTTTGTTGCAAACATTGCAACAATGCCTGAGAGGTTATAGTAGATTTAAAAAACATTTTTTCTCCTTCCGTCAGGCTTCGCCTGCCACCTCCTCGTCGCAACACGCCCTTTTGAGCTTGTTTTTGCACTTTGTGCAAAAAGCTACGCTTTACGGTTGGTTGCTCCTCTTTGCAAAATGAAACATTTTGCAAGTAGCGGCTACGCCGCTATATCTAACTTCTAACATCTGATTTCTTGCATCTGGTGTGGGAGGCTTTAAGGAACACTATTATAGTGAGCAAAAAAAGTCCCCCTCTGGGAGGGCATTGGTAAATAGTTATTGCATCACAAACATGTCTCTGTGGATTAAAAGGTCGAGAGCGATTCGAAGCATTTCAATAGTTTTTGAATATCGTTTTGTTTTGCG
>JAISII010000030.1 GCA_031262125.1 Oscillospiraceae bacterium
TCAATCATAATAACACAAACATCGCAGCGTTCTACCGCCATTTTTGCGCGGATAACGCTGTATTTTTCTATTACATCCTCAACTTTAGCTTTGCGACGCAAGCCCGCTGTATCTATAAATATGTAGCTGCCGTGGGCATTTTCTACGGGGGAATCTATGCTGTCTCGGGTTGTGCCTGCAATGTCGGACACTATGCTGCGTTCTTGCTTTGTAACGGTGTTTATCAGCGACGATTTGCCCGCATTCGGCTTGCCGATAACAGCAACCTTAATTATTGTTGTTTCCTCTTCTTCGTCATCGGTTTGCGGCAAAAGTGCAAATACGGCATCAAGCAAATCGCCCGTGCCATGCCCATGAACAGACGAAACCTCGATAGGGTCGCCCAAGCCTAAATTATAAAACTCATAAAAGTCGGGGCTGGTGCTGCCCACATTGTCGCACTTGTTAACGCACAAAACAATGGGCTTACCGCTTTTAATAAGCATCCGTGCAACCTCCATATCGGTTGCCACAAGCCCTGTTTTAATATCGGTAACCAAAATAACGGCGTCGGCTGTTTCTATTGCAAGCTCTGCTTGGCGACGCATTTGTGCCAAAATTGTGTCTTTGCTGTGGGGTTCAATTCCCCCGGTGTCTACCAAGGCGGCAGTTCTGCCTTGCCAATCAATTTCGCCGTAAATTCTGTCTCGGGTTACGCCCGGCGTATCGTCAACAATGGCTGTTTTGCTGCCGGTTAGCTTGTTAAACAATGTGGATTTACCTACATTAGGGCGACCCACAACTGCAATAATCGGTTTCATTTTTTACTTCCTTTCGGCATTCTGGTTTGCCGTAAAACCACCCCGTCTTCGCTAAAGCGAATCCACCCCTCCCCGGAGGGGAAAATCAGCACAAGCAATAGACTAAAAGCGACTGTCTTTGATTCTTGAACTTACTCCTCTTCTTGCAACCTGTTTAAAATTTGGTTTGCAAGCATATAAATATTTCCGCCGCCCATTGTAAGAATCAAATCGCCCTCTTGGGCATTTTTTATTATATAATCGGCAACGTCGTCAAATTTGTCAATGCCCAGTGCACCGAGTATTTTCTCTACTAAATCAGACGAATAAATGTTGTAGGTATTTGTTTCTCTAACGGGCAAAATCTCGGTAACTATAGCCAAATCAGGGATTTGCAGCACACGTGCAAAATCGTCCAGCAGCAGTGCCGTGCGGGAGAAGGTATGCGGCTGAAAAATCGCCACAACACGCTTAAAGCCCATACCCATAGCGGCGTTAAGTGTAACCTCCAGCTCGGTTGGGTGGTGTGCAAAATCGTCGGCTATTGTTATGCCGTTGTGTTTGCCCAAAATTTCAAACCTGCGGTGCACCCCGCCAAAACGGTGTAAATTCGCCGAGATTTCTTTGGCGTCAGCTCCCAAATAATGTGCAGTTGCCGCCGCCGCAAGCGAGTTGTATATGTTATGTTTGCCCGGCACAATCAGTTTGATTGTGGTTAGCAGTTCGCCTTTATAGTATAAATTATATTTTTCGTTAACGCCCGCATCTTCCGAAATATCGTCGGCACGATAGTCGTTATTTTCGCCAAAGCCAAAGGTTATAACCTGTGCTTTGGTCTGTGTTACGGTATCAAGGGCGTTTTGGTCGTCGCCGTTTACAAAAATCGCCTGCGTTGTACGGTTTGCAAATTCGGTAAACGATTTTTTAATATCATCCAAATCTTTGAAAAAATCCAAATGGTCTAAATCGACATTTAAAATAACCGAAATAGCCGGGGTCAGCTGCAAGAACGTGTTCACATACTCGCAAGCCTCGCACACAAGAATATTGCTTTGCCCAACATAGCTGTTGCCCCCAATAAACGGCAGTTTGCCGCCGATTATTGCCGATGGGTCGAACCCGCTGCCGATTAAAATTTGTGCAAGCATAGCCGTAGTGGAGGTTTTGCCGTGAGTGCCCGAAACGGCAACACTGGTTTGATAGCGGCGGGTAACCTCGCCCAGCATAACACTGCGTTCTATGCAGCGTATGCCTTGCTCGGCGGCGGCTTTAAGTTCGGGGTTTTCGGCGTTAATTGCAGCCGAATACACAACCAAATCCGCACCCTGCACATTCTCGGGCAAATGCCCAATAGTAACTTTAATTTTGCCCAAAGCAATAATTCTGTCTAAAGTGTCCGACGAATTAAGGTCCGAGCCGCTTATCTTAAAGCCTTCGCTTTGCAAAATCTCGGCAAGCGGGCACATACCGCTGCCGCCGACTCCAATAAAATGTATACGCCTAACATTATCAAAAATAGCTGAATTAACACCGGTCATCAACAATACTCCCTTTGATGAATCTTAACAAAAGGCAAGTTGCAAGCCCATTAGCCGCAAAAAGCTGCGGCAAAGTTTGCAATTTGTTCCCTAATATTAGATTTTAACATAATTTCCAGCATTATTCAACCTTTTGTTGTTTCTTTAAGTTAAAACTAAAACAAAACCATTGAAATATGTAAAGAATAATGCTAAAATCATTTTATGAGTAATTTTAAAGTTGGTTACAGCGGTTTGCCGCTCAAAAAAAATAATTTAACAAAACTAAAAATCACGGGCATAACATCCGAGGGCAGCGGCGTGGGCAAAACCGAAAGTGGCTTTACCGTTTTTGTGAACTCAACCGCCCCCGGCGATGTGATTACGGCAAAAATAATAAAGCCCGGCAAAACATATGCTATTGGCATTGTTGAAGAATTTGCAGAAAAAAGCCCCGCCCGAATTAACCCCGACTGCGAGCATTTTGCCCAATGCGGCGGCTGTGCCTACAGGCACATTAATTACGGCGAGGAGCTGCGAATTAAACAGCAACAGGTCGAGGACGCTCTGCAAAGAATTGGCGGAATTGACACAAAAACCGAACTGAAAATGAACAAAATTGTGGGTGCAGACGGCAACACGAACGCCTACCGCAACAAGGTGCAGCTTCCCTTTGGCACCAACCAACAGGGCAAGGTTATTACGGGTTATTATGCCTACCACAGCCACCGTGTAGTGGATTGCTGCAACTGCCTGCTTAACCCGCCTATTTTTAACGAAATTGCCGAATTTGCTCGGGATTTTGCCAACACACACAGCCTAAGAGTTTATGACGAAAACACCCGCAAGGGTTTGCTGCGGCATTTGTATATTCGGCAAGGGTACAAAACCGACCAAATTATGGTTTGCCTTGTTTTAAACGCCGGAGGTTTTAGGCAAGAAAGCGAGTTTGCAGCCGAGCTAACCGCCAGTTTTGCACAGGTTTCAAGCGTTGCGATAAACACAAACCGAGAAAACACCAACGTAATTTTAGGTCGGCAAAACCGAATTTTGTTCGGCAAAGAGCATATTGCAACACAATTGTTCGGGCTGGAGTTTTCGCTCTCTCCGCTTTCTTTTTTTCAGGTTAACCCGCAGCAAACCGAAAAGCTTTATGCAATTGCACAAGAATTTGCCGCCTTAACAAAAGACGATATTTTGCTCGACCTTTACTGCGGCATAGGTTCAATCGGGCTGACATTAGCTGCACAATGCAAAAAAGTAATCGGGGTAGAAATTATACCCTCGGCTGTTAAAAACGCCACCGCAAATGCACAGCATAACAACATTACAAACGCAGAATTCATCTGTGCCGATGCATCATCAGCCGCTGCAAGTTTTGCAAAAAGCGGTCTGCTGCCGAATGTTGTAATCATCGACCCGCCCCGCAAGGGCTGCACCCCCGAGGTTTTGGCTGCAATTGTGCAAATGCACCCCAAAAAAATTGTTTATGTTTCTTGCAACCCGTCCACTTTGGCACGGGATTTAAAAATTCTGGCACAATCTGGCTACACTGCCGTTGCCGCTACGCCGGTTGATATGTTCCCCCGCACTGCCCATGTAGAAACGGTGGTGCTGTTGTCCAAACTAAAATCAGCGCAGTCTATTGAAGTTGAAATTGAACTGGATGATATGGATTTAACTACGTCGGAAAGCAAGGCAATCTATGCTGAAATCAAGCAATATGTATTAGATAAGACAGGACTTAAAGTATCACAATTATATATAGGGCAGGTTAAGCGTAAACATGGTATAATCGAGAGGATTAATTATAATCTTGGCGAAGGGAAAGCAAAAATCCCTCAAGTGCCACCAGAAAAAGAAAAAGCTATTGAAGATGCGTTGAAGCATTTTAAGATGATTTAAAAGCGGTGATGTAGTAAACATGTGAAAAAGATGGGTATGGCTATTACAATTTAACTATTGTAATAGCCAATGGATTAAAATATTAACAAAGGAGGATGGTATTATGAGTAGGGAAATATATGAACACGTTAAAAGAAAATTATATGCTGAATCAATGGGAAGATGTATGAACCCAGATTGTCAAGAAGAGTTATTAAAAGTTAGCGGCGATATAATTGAAAGAGCACATATAATACCTTTTTGTGATACAAAAGATAATTCTTTTGAGAACCTAATCGTTTTATGCCCGAATTGCCATACAAATTTTGACAAGAATTCTGCGTTCACTATAGAGGAAGTTAAGCAGTGGAAACAGATTAGAGAACAAGAATTCGAAAAAATATTTTGTGAGAAATATGAAACTTTCGGCGATTTGAGCAAAAAAGTAGTTCCTTTACTTCTTGAAAATAAAACCATTTATGAAAACTATCATTTAGGTGATAACAAAGAACTGTGGGATGTTTTTGAAGGCAAAATATTGGCGAACAATAGGCAATTGAAAAAACTCTTAGAAAATAATTTAAATTTAATTCAAACCCATCGAGAAAAGGAATATTCAAATTTAGAACTAATACACTCGTTTTTAACTCATATTGATGAATTTGAAGCTACTCGACATGAAGAAGAAAAAAATAGGCACGTCCTATATCCAACAAAAATAAACTCTATGTTTGGAATTTCTCCAATTGAAGGTTTTCTATTACCTTCGGTGGAGTCATTAGAGGTATTGATAACGGAACTGCAAAAAAAGAACAAATTTATAAGTATCTCATTGGGGATCGAGAAGCCATCTATTCAGTTGTGTGAAGGCGAGAAAACCATTACAGTTTTTTTAGACGATACACCAAGATTGAGACAATTCTATTTCGATTATAATTGCTTTAGAAAAACTACGGTTCGGTTAGATAGCCTTAATTTCGCATTGAAATATATCCTTTCTAGAAAATTAGCTTTTAATTTTGTGGAGTACAACAATATAAGAGAAGTTTTAGTTAATGGAGTTAAGATAATATTTATTTATGAATATTGTTTAAGCAAAGTTGCATTAACACAACTATCACCAGAAGCCAATAGTGTTGTTGTAAATTTACACAATTGGAATGGTAGTAGTTGCATTTCCAAGGAAGCGTATGATTTTTCGCAAATGATAAGTGTAACATTATTAACTATGGATGGTTTTTATGGATACATTAATGAACTCAATTGAAATTGACAAAATTACGTACCTAATTAATCAACATATAGAGTTATTCAATTCTTTTAATAACATTTACTTGTTTGGGTCTTTATTAAGTGCAGAAAAAAATCCAAATGATATTGATATATTGCTGATATATTCAGAGTTTTCAAATAATATAATAGATGATTTAAACATTATATATTCTTCTTTTGCAAATCTGAGTGGTTTTCAAATAGATTTAACGGTATTAAGTGTTGAAGAAGAGAAAGATACAAATTTTTTAAAAAGACTTAATTCAAAGTATTTAAAGTTGAAATGAAATAATATTCTATTGAGATGTCAAATTCAAGGCATTTTAAGATGATTTGAAAAATCTGAACATGACTTATGGTATTATAAATGGATGATATATTAAAAAAGGACGCCCAATATCAATTAGGACTTTGTTTGCTACAATTTGAAACATTATGTCATTTTAATTTGATAAAATGTTTAGTAGAAATTTTTAAAATAGATACATTGCAACCTAAATACGGTTGTGAAGCGGGGCTAAATACTTTTATAGCAATGGGCTATCAACTAGATGCGTCAGTTATCTTGTATGAAAGCATAAAGCATTTTTGTATATTTTCTGAGGAAGAAAGCAAAGCGTTTACGGAACAGCCATGTTATTCCGATTTAGAAGTAGTGCGAAATAATATTCATACATATTTTAAAGATGGGGGATTTGCTGAGAAAGCAAATGCTATAATTGAAGATAAACTTAATGAATACAAACTTGATAAACCGGACATATTTTCAGCATTATAGTAAACAACTACAGGAAGAAAAGTTGGACAATGATACTCATGTAGAGACGGTGGTTTTGTTGGAGGGGAGTAGTTGAAGAAAATAAAAAATATTGCAAATATCATTACAGTTACTCGAATTTTAGCGGCTCTTCTTATGATAATAGAAAAGCACAATTCGGCTTTATTTTGGGTTTTATATATTTATTGTTTTGTTAGCGACATATTAGATGGGTATATTGCCCGAAAGAAAAAAACAGCAAGTAATACCGGGGCAATATTAGATAGTGTTGCGGATACAATATTCTTTTTTGCGGTATTCATTTCTGTTCTTCCTTCTTTTGTGAATTTACAATGGCTATTGTGGGGATTTGGAATTGTTGCATTGATACGAGCAGCAAGTTATTTAGTTGGCTATGTTAAATATCATTCGTTTGCCAGCCTTCATACTTTGTTGAATAAACTTACAGGTTTTTTACTGATAGTAACCCCATTAATGCTTATGGTAGTCGATATCAAAATAATAGGAATTATTGTAGGTGGAATAGCTTTTGTTTCAGCAATAGAGGAGCTGCTCATCGTTATTTGGTCAAAGGAATTGAACAGGGATATAAAAAGTATATTTGAGTAACTTTTCACAAGTGGAAAAAAATTCACGGACAGATGTTTTAATCAGTTTGAAAATTAAATCAGAATTTGAGAGGAGAAAAGAGAAAGCAAACGCCTCGCTGCTGTGCACATATTCCCCTCCGGGGGGTGGCAGGGCGATAGCCTTGACGGGGTGGTTTTAAATTATATTTCATAAGTCGACATTTGTCAACAAAAATCCACCTGCTCTTAGTTTGAACAGGTGGATTATTTATTATCACTCACAATTCATCATTTACCATTCTTCATTGCCGTCCGAAAAGGCGGCACTTTTTGGAAGGGTACTCCGAAAAAGCTGCCGGCTTTTAGTGATATATTGCGTTGCAATATGATATTACTACGTAATGATATTGTTCGCTACGCTCACAGTGATATGATATTTGCTTCATCACGCACCGAAGGTGCATATCACGACTAAGTCATATCACGCCTTAGGCATATCGCTTGCCCGAAGGGCAAATATCGTTGCAGGACGGCTTTCTCCGTCCTGCATGGCACCCCCTGCCAGAATCGAACTGACAACTAATCCTTAGGAGGGACTTGTTATATCCATTTAACTAAGGGGGCAAACTTAATTGCGGACGGCTAAGCCGTCCGCATGGCTGCGGAAGAAGGATTCGAACCCTCACAAACAGAGTCAGAGTCTGCCGTGCTACCGTTACACAATTCCGCAAAATATTATTTTGGCAAAAACCTAAACTATTTGCCTATACAAAAACAGGCAAATTGGTTGCTGAACCGTAACCAATTATAACCGCTCAGAACATAAAAGTCAAGATTTTAGAGTAAAGAAATTGCCTATATTTTTACATTTAGTTTTTATAAGGAAAAAAACACCTGCATTTTTGGGTGTGCCACCAAACAAAACGCCTTAAAATCAAGAAATAATTTGAATTTCAAAATGAAAAAACCTCAAAAATCCCAAAATTTTGTATTGCTTTTTTAATTTTTATGTGATACAATAAATCAGTTAAAGTGCAAAAGTATTAAGCTGTTATGTGAGAGGCTGCTAAATTATATGAAAAATACGGAAACTAACAATTCTAACAATAAAGAATATTATACCGTCAATTTGCTGCATATTATACAATCTTTGTGGAAGCGTGCGTGGATTATTATATTATGCGGTATTATTGGTGCAGGGGCGGCGTTTGCTATTTCGTCGTTTTTAATAACCCCTCTCTATTCTTCTTCTATAATGCTTTATGTTAACAACGGGCAAATTTCTTTGGGCAAAACAAGCTTCAGCATAAGCTCTTCCGAAATTACCGCTGCACAAAGCTTGGTTAAAACATACGGCGAGATTTTAAATAACCGTACCACCTTGCAAAGGGTTATAGATAAAACAAAAATCCCTTACACATATAAAGAGCTTTCGGGCATGGTTGCTTCTGCTCCGTCTAACGATACCGAAATTATCAGAGTAACCGTAACATCACCAAACCCCTACGAGGCATCTGACATTGCAAACTGCATTGCCGAAGTTTTGCCTCACCGAATTGCCGAGATTATCGACGGTGCATCTATGGAAGTTGTAGACGCTGCTGTACCGGCGATTGACAAGGTTTCTCCCAGTAACACACAAAACACGGCGTTAGGTTTGTTTTTGGGCGTGCTGCTTTCTGTTGCCGTGCTGGTGTTCTTCATTGTTCGTGATGACACAATACACAGCGAAGAATATATTACACAAACTTACGATTATCCGATTTTAGCCAGAGTTCCCGACCTTGCTCACCCCGGGGCGAAAAATCGTGGTTATTATGCACAAAAATCGGTTAGATAGGCGGTAAAAAACATATGAGCTCTTCGAGCAAAAAGAATAGTACAACCCTGCTTGCGGCAAACGATAAATCAACTTTGCACCAAAACCTCGAGTTTACGGCAATTGAGCAGTATAAGCTTCTTAGAACAAACTTAAACTTTACCTTGCCTCAGGGCGAAAAATGCCCCGTTATAGGCATAACCAGTGCAATGCGTGGCGAGGGTAAAAGCACCACCGCAATAAATTTGTCTTATGTTCTTGCCGAAAAAGGCAGTAATGTTTTGCTAATCGACGGCGACTTAAGAATGCCATCGGTCGCAAAAAAGATGAAAATAAACAACGACAGAGGCTTAACCGACCTTTTAATGGGGTCTGATGCCAGAATGTCGGACTTTAGGTCTGAACTTTTAAGTAATTGGTATGTTGTTCCATCGGGCGATATTCCGCCAAACCCCTCCGAACTTTTGGGCTCTAAACGAATGCAGCTTATATTAAACGAGCTTAAACAAAGCTTCGATTATATAATCATCGACCTTCCTCCGGTTAACCTTGTTTCGGATGCTTTGTCGATTTCCGAAATGTTATCGGGTATGGTTGTAGTTATACGAGAAGATTATTCTGAAAAGAAAGATATTGCAGACTGTTTTAGGCAGTTGAGTTTTTCGGATGTTAATGTTTTGGGCTGCGTTATTAACAGCTCAAAAAGCGGCAGCGGAACGTACAATAAATATAAAAAATCCAGAAGTTACAAAAAATACGTCTACTACCGCACATCTTCAAAGGATGATACAGAGTGATTGACTGGCATACTCACATACTACCTCATATGGACGACGGCAGTCATACCACCGCCGAGAGTATTATGCTTTTGCAAATGCTTTGCTCGCAAGGGGTAAAAACAGCTGTTGCAACACCGCATTATTACGCAAACGCCGAATCGATAGAAGAATTTTTAAAAAGACGGCAGGCAGTCTTTAACGTTTTGCAGGAGGACAAGCCCGAATATGCACCAAAAGTTATTTTGGGTGCCGAGGTCAAGTACTTCCACGGCATAAGCAAAATGCCCAACTTGCAAAAGCTGATGATTGAAGGCACAGACTTACTGCTTTTAGAAATGCCGATGCGTCGCTGGACGCAATATATGATAAGCGAGATTACCCAATTGTCGGCTGTTAAAGGCATTACAGTTGTTTTGGCACATTATAACCGATACTTAAAACAGCAAAGCAAAGACCTTTGGGACTACCTTTATAAAAACGATATAGTTTTGCAGGCAAATGCCGAGTTTTTTACAGACTTTTCAACCCGCCGCAAAGCAATAGCATTTTTAAAGCAAGGCATAATCCCTCTCATAGGCTCCGATTGCCATAACCTAAAGCACCGCCCTCCAAAAATCGGCACGGCGTATGAGATTATTAAAAAAAGAACGAACACCGGCACTGTTGAACAAATTTTAAAATATGCCGACTCGTTTTTATAATAAAAAAGTGTATAAATAAATTCAAATTGTATTTTGAAAGGAAGAACCAAACAATGAAAAAGACATTATCAATCATTTTGGCACTGGCTATGCTTTTTTGCATCAGCATTACAGCATTTGCAGCACCGGGCGGTTTTGTTAACAGCCCAACAAACAACAGCGGTCCGGTTTTAGAAGACTACAGCTTTGAGGACGGCAGCGATGCAACACTGATTGTTACACCGTATAACGACCGTGGTACCTTGCCGGAAAACAGAGCAAACCAAATTAAAAATGCGTACGACCAAATTGTTGCAAACCCCGATCTTACCAAGCTGAACGGCGAACTTACCAACATAGCAGAGGATTTAGACATCCCCTCAAGCCGTTTGGCAGTTGGCGATTTGTTCGACGTTCGCACATCCGACGATAAAGACCACGGCATAGTTACCGTAACACTTGCCGAAGACATTTTAAGCAAATTTGTAAGCCTGATGGTTTTTGACGGCACAGATTGGTCAATTGTTGACGGTGCAACTGTTAATGATGCCAAAACAGAGCTTAGCTTTAAAAGCGGAATCTATGGCTCGTTTGCAATTGTTGTAGACACCGAAGGCGGTTCGGGCGATAACCCCCCTACCGGCGACACAAGCAACATTTGGCTCTATGCAATTCTTATGGCTGCTTCGGCTTTGGCTTTGATTGTTGTTGCAGTTGTTTTGGTACGCTCTAAAAAGAAAAAGGCTTAATTTTAAAAAATACAAACCATTTAGTTAAAACAGGTGTTTGCAATGCAAAAAGAGCATAAAGCGAAAAACAGGCTTTTGCTGTGGGCGTTTTTACTGTTCTTGCTGGTGTTTGTTGTTTCGGCAGTATTTTTGCTTTTAGAAATATGGGAACGGCAGCAAGGGCGGTTTGCAGAAATCCCGCAAAAAGAATCTTCAATTGAATATATGGGCACGGATTATGTTTTTAAAAATGATGTCGAGACGTTTTTAATTATGGGTCTTGACAAGTTTGAACAAACCGCATCCGAGGATTCATTTAACAACGAAATGCAGGCGGATTTTTTAATGTTGCTTGTGTTTGATAAGTCTGCACAAAAATGCACGGCGTTGCAAATTAACCGAGATACTATGACAGACGTACACGTTTTGGGCGTTGCAGGGCAACAAACCGCCACCGTAACCGAGCAAATTGCTTTGGCACACACCTATGGCAACGGCAAGCAGGTAAGCTGCCGCAACACAGCTGATGCAGTTTCGGGGCTTTTGCGGGGAGTTAATGTAGACCACTATATTTCACTTACTATGGACTCGGTGGCAACACTTAACGACCTTGCAGGCGGAGTGGAAGTTACCGTGCTGGACGACTTTAGCGGCGTTGACAATACCCTTATTAAAGGCGAAACCGTTACTTTGCAAGGGGAGCACACGCTAAACTATGTTCGCACACGCTATGGGCTGGAGGACAGCACAAACAACACCCGTATGGCTCGCCAACGGCAGTACCTTAATGCTTTGTTTGCTAAAGTAAACCAATGTGCAAAAGAAGATGACAACTTTATTGTAAATGCATCTTTGGAAATGGCAGATTACATAGTATCCGACCGTTCGGCAACACAATTGCAAGAGCTTGCAAAAAATGTTACCGAATATGGAGAGATTGAAATTAAAACTCTCGACGGCACTTCGACAGTCGGCGAGGAGTTTATGGAGTTTTACCCCGATGAGGACTCGGTTAAAAAAACAGTTGTGGAGCTGTTTTGCAAACCTAAAAGCCCTTAATACCAATTGCAAAAGCGTGTGATTGGGAAGGTTATGAGGAGAAGGCTACAGTGAAAGTTAATGAAAAAGTAACCACTTCCTCCGACTATGGAGATGTGGTTGTTGATTGGAAACCCGGGCTAACCACACAGGCCGTACATAAAAAGCATTTTTACTTATTTGCAAAAAGGGCTTTTGATTTAACCAGCTCTTTTTTGGGCTTGTTGGTTTTATTTGTTCCCTCAATAATTCTTGCCGCAATTATTTTAATCGACAGTCCCGGGGCATCACCTTTTTTTGCACAAAAACGCATAGGCAAAGATGGGAAAAAGTTCAAGTTTTATAAATTTCGTTCTATGATACCCGGTGCCGAAGATATGCTGGACACCCTTTTAGACAAAAACGAAATGGACGGTCCCGTTTTTAAAATTAAAGACGACCCCCGAATTACCCGTGTGGGCAGGTTTATTCGGCGTAAAAATATCGACGAGCTGCCACAGTTGATAAATGTGTTTTTGGGCAATATGAGCCTTGTAGGGCCACGCCCTCCTTTGCCCAGAGAAGTAGAAGTATATAACGATTACCAACGCCAGCGTTTGGAAGTAAAACCCGGCATAACCTGCTTTTGGCAAATTCAGCCGGATAGAAACAGTTCCACATTCGATGAATGGATGGAGTTGGATATTAAATATATTGAGCAACGTGGCATTATAACCGACTTAAAAATTCTTTTCAGCACTGTTTTAAAAACAAAAGGGCTGGAGGGGTAGCTATGGCTGCAGAATTTAAAAAACAGCTCAAAATTGCAATGCTGGGGCACAAACGCATACCTTCCCGAGAGGGTGGGGTAGAAGTGGTTGTTGGCGAAACATCCACACTAATGCACCAAAAAGGGCATATTGTTACCTGCTATAACCGCAAAAGCCCGCCATTGCAAGGGGAAAGCAAAAAAAGCACCCCAACACTAAAGCACTATAACGGTGTGCGGCTTAAAACCGCACCAACCATAAACAAACGCGGGCTTGCCGCAATGACTTCTTCGGTTTTTGCGACAATAAAAGCAGCGTTTGGCAAATACGACATTGTTCATTTTCACGCCGAGGGTTCTTGTGCACTTATATGGTTGCCTAAGCTTTTACGCAAAAAGTGTGTTGTAACCATACACGGGCTGGACCACAAGCGTGCCAAATGGGGCAAATTTGCCGCATGGTATATACTTTTTGGCGAAAAATGTGCTGTACGTTTTGCTGATGAGATTATTGTTTTAAGCGAAAATTTGCAAAAATATTTTACCGATACATATGGGCGAAAAACCGTGCTTATACCCAATGGTGTTACACGCCCGCAAATAACAAGAGCCGAGCAAATAACAGAAAGCTTCGGCATAAAAAAAGACGACTACATACTTTTTTTGGGGCGTTTGGTTCCCGAAAAAGGTATTAAATATCTTATAGCAGCCTTTAGCCAAATTAAAACCGAAAAAAAGCTTGTTATTGCCGGCGGTTCGTCCGACACCGATGATTATGAAAGCGAGCTTAAAGCTATGGCACAAGCCGACTCACGTGTGATTTTCACGGGGTTTGTGCAAGGGCAACTGCACAGCGAGCTGTACAGCAATGCTTATGTTTATGTGCTGCCCTCGGACCTTGAGGGTATGCCGCTTAGCTTGCTGGAAGCTATGAGTTATGGTAACTGTTGTGTTACTTCCGATATACCCGAATGTGCCGAGGTTATGGATGAATTTGGCATTACGTTTGAGCAGGGCAATGTGCAAAAGCTGCAAAAAGTTTTGCAAGAGTTGTGCGACAACCCGCAAACCGTTGAGCTCTTTAAGGCACAAGCTGCCGACTATATTTGCGGCAAATATAATTGGGACGATGTTACAAACCGAACATTAAAACTTTACGGAGCAGAGCAAGAGATTGACTACTATGCTCCCACAGGGGGCGAAAAGATTGAAAGTACTGTTAGTAAATAAATTTTTATACCCCAAAGGCGGAGCCGAAACATACACATTCAAACTGGGTGAGCTGCTTGAAAACTGCGGGCACAGTGTGCAATATTTTGGTTTGGCTAACCCTAAAAATATCGTCGGCAACACCGCCGGCGAATATGTTGCCGATTTAGACTTCGGCAAAGGTATTGCAAAGAATCTTACTAAGCCCCTGAGGATTATAAATTCATCCGAAAGCAGGCGTAAAATCAGTAAGGTTCTTTATGATTTTAACCCCGATATTGTCCACTTGAATAACATACATTTTCACCTTACACCAAGCATTATTGCGGCAACGCAGCAATACCGTGCCAAAACAGGCAAAAAAGTAAAAATTGTCTATACCGCCCACGATTATCAGCTTATTTGCCCAAGCCACGGGCTGTTCGATTCGGATATTAAAATTTGCGAAAAATGTTTGGGCGGCAAATATATAAACTGCTTTAAAACCAAGTGCGTCAAACGCTCTGCTGCAAAAAGTCTTTTAGCAACGGCAGATGCTTATTATTGGAAGCACAGCAAAACCTACAGTTATATAGACACCATAATTTGCCCGTCGGCTTTTTTAAAAAAGAAGTTGGATACTCAACCAAGGTTTGCCTCAAAAACGGTTGCTTTGCATAATTTTATAGAGCCGATAGAACCGCCCAAAGTTGCTAAGAGCGATTATGTTATTGAGTTTGGGCATTTGTGCCGAGATAAAGGCACAAACACGCTGTTAGAGGTTGCAAAGCGTATGCCGCAAACACGCTTTTTGTTTGCAGGCTATGGTGCGGCGGTTGAGGATATGAAGGATATTAAAAACGCCGAATATGTCGGGTTTAAAACAGGGCAAGAGTTGCAAACACTTATTGCACAAGCGTTGTGCAGTGTTTACCCGTCGGAGTGGTACGAAAACTGCCCCTTTTCGGTAATCGAATCGCAGCTTTGTTCAACCCCTGTTGTGGCGTCCAATATGGGCGGCATCCCCGAGATTATGCAAAACGGTAAAACCGGTTTATTGTTCGAGGCAGGCAATGCCGATGATTTAGAGCAAAAACTTAAGTTTTTGCTCAATAATTCGGGTGCACTTGCAAAATTTGCCGACAATTGCAAAAAAATGACTTTTGAAACACCCGAAACTTACTATAAAAAACTAATGGGAATTTATGAATAAAAACAGCTTTAACAAAAGTGAAGGTGAAACTTGAAAAAATGAAAATTTATGAAATAGGCACGGGCTATACGCCGATCCCGGCACAAATGGGTGCAGCAACCGAAATTGTGGTAGAAGAACTTACACGTTCGTTAATTAAAAACGGCGAAGATGCCGAGATTATTGACATTAAGGCACAGCAAAGGGGCAAATTAGAAATTCCTTTAACAGAAGTTAACGTCCCTTCAATGTTCACCAAAACCGACGTTAGCCTTGGGCTTGTGCATAAGCTAAAGCGTGTGGTTTACTCGCTGGCACTGGCAAAAAAACTAAAAAAAATCATAAAAACTCAAAGCCAAAGCGGACAAAAAATCGTTTTGCATTTCCATAACCAATATAATCTTTACTTTTTTTTAAAAACCGTGTCCAAAAAACTGCGGGCAAAGGTAACAACCGCATACACGGTTCATTCGTATATTTGGAGCGGTGCTTGGGAAGAGATTGAAAACACCGTCCGCAAAAAGTATTTTCAAGAAATTTATTGTTTGCAAAATGCCGATATGGTTTTTGCCCTTAACGATATTTCTGCCGAAAAGTTTGTAAAATATTTTAATGCAGATAAAACCAAAATCCACCTTATTGCAAACGGCGTTAATGTTGAGCGTTATGCCCCCTTGCCGCAGCAAAAGGTTGAAGAGCTTAAAGCACAAAACGGCTTAACCGGCAAAAAGGTTGTTTTTCAGGTTGGTTCGGTTTGCGAGCGTAAAAACCAGATGGGCACATTGCAAATGCTTTGTGATTATTTAAAAACTAACGGCGATGTGGTTTATATGTACGCCGGTGGAATTATCGACAACGAATACAAACAAAAAATAGACGATTTTGCCGCCCAAAACAACATTGCCGAACAAGTAAAATACGCAGGAGAACTAACCCCGGGCAAGCAGCTTAACGAATATTATAACATTGCCGATTGTTGTGCGTTTACTTCTACCTTAGAGGCGTTTAGCTTGGTTATAATAGAAGCCGTTGCAGCAGGTGTGCCGCTTATTGTTGGCGATAATCTGCGTTTTGATTTAAGCGGAGGTTATACTGTTTTTAACACCCCGCAGGACTTTGCACAGCAAGTAGACAGCGTGCTAAAAAACGGCAGACAAAGCACACAAGGTCGGCAGCAAGTTATTAATGATAATAGCTGGGACGCTGTAGCTAAGATATATAAAGATTTTTTTGAAATTTAAAATAATATTATAAACCGAGAGGAACGCAAATGGCAAATAAACTTAACGGAACAGTAATAGTAACATACCGCTGCAATGCACGCTGCACAATGTGCAACCGCTATAAAGTACCCTCTAAACCCGAGGAAGAAATTTCAATAGAAACTATCCGCAAGCTGCCCGAAATGTATTTTACAAACATAACCGGCGGCGAGCCGTTTATCCGTGAGGATTTGAAAGAAATTGTGGGCGAGCTGTATAAAAAAAGCGAGCGTATTGTAATATCTACAAACGGGTTTTTTACCGACCGAATTGTAGATTTATGCAAAGCTTTTCCGCAGGTCGGCATTCGCATTTCTATTGAGGGGTTAGAGAACACAAATAACGAAATACGTGGCCTTAGCGACGGCTATAACCGTGGCTATAACACCTTGCAAACCCTTGTAGATATGGGCATGAAGGATGTAGGCTTTGGTATGACGGTGCAAGACAAAAACGCCCCCGATTTGGTGCCGCTTTATAATATTTCGGACGATATGGGTATGGAGTTTGCAACCGCCTCGCTGCACAACAGCTTTTATTTTGTAGAGTCGTCAAACATAATTCACGACCGTTTGATGGTTGCACAAAATTTTGAAGATTTGATAAACAGGCTTTTAAATTCAAACAGCCCCAAAAAGTGGTTTAGGGCATATTTTAACCACGGGCTTATTAACTATGTTTTCAGCCAAAAACGTCTGCTGCCTTGCGATATGAGCTTTGACACGTTTTTTATTGACCCCTTTGGCGACGTTATGCCCTGCAACGGAACAAAAGAAAAAGAGGTTATGGGCAACCTTAACACCCAAAGCTGGGACGAGCTTTGGAACAGTGCCAAAGCCGAAGAAGTACGCAAAAAAGTAAGGCAGTGCAGCCGCAATTGCTGGATGATTGGTTCGGTATCGCCTGCTATGAAAAAATATTTGCTAAAGCCCGCATTTTGGGTGTTCAGCCACAAATTCTTACGCTTTTTTAAAAAGAAAAAGTACTCGATGTTTGAAAACAAAGCGGTTAAAAACTTTAAAAACGGCAAAATTACAAAAGCCGAGCTCGACGCTTGCTCTACCTGCGAAAGCTGTGCAGGTTAACATAAAAAAGTTTTTGGCTTGTGCAAAGAGGAGGCTTGCGTATGTTAATACTCTCTAACGGGCTTACAACGCAGCCCGATGAAGGCTTTTTAAACGTGGCAAACAGCCTTGCTAAAAGAATAAAAAACACTGCCGGTAATGTAAAGGTGATTTCTTACGACAGGCAGTCGCTAATAAGCGATGTTCACCTAAACCTTAACAAACTGCTGCTAAGCCGCAAGCTACGTGCAATCGTTGCCAAAAGCGGCGAAGATGTGCTTTATATACCCTTCCCGGCAAAAACAATTGCAACAGCCTTGCGGATTTTTGTGCTGTCGCTTTATGCTAAAAAGCGTGTGGATGTTGTGCTTGTGCTAAAAAATTATATGAATTTTTTTGCACGAACATTGGTTAAACTAAGCGGTGCAAATCTGGTTGTTTTTTCTAAAGATTCGCAGGATTTTTACAGCGATTTCCTCCCCAAAAAAAGGGTAAAATATTTAAAAACCGGGGTAGATACCCAAAGATTTGCCCCCGTGGATAAACAAAAATCAGAGCAACTAAAGCAAAAATATGGCTTTAAGCCAAACCAACCTGTTGTGCTGCATGTGGGGCATTTAAAAAGCGGGCGTAATGTTGGGCAATTGCTAAAGCTAAGCCAAAATTACCAAGTGATTTTGGTTGCAAGCACCATGACACAGGACGAGCAGGATGAAGCCCTTAAAACCGAGCTTTTAAATGCACCAAACATAAAGGTAATGACCGATTATGTGCCGCATATAGAAGAGATTTATCAGATGTGCGATGTATATTTCTTCCCGACTACCGAGCTTTGCAATTGCATTGATGTGCCGCTGTCTTGTATGGAGGCAGCAGCCTGCAACAAACCGATTGTTACCACCAATTTTGGCGAAATGCGTGAATTTGCAGGCAAAGAGGGTTTCTGTTTTATTGATGATTTTACACCCGAAAGCCTAAACCAAAAGGTAGAAAAAGCACTTAATATGCAAAGCTGCAACACACGTGCGGCAGTTTTGGAGTATGACTGGAACAAAGCAGTAAAATATCTTGCATGGCAAGAGCGTGGAATAAAAGCCGAGGTGGGTTAGTATGAGCATATTAGTTACGATTGTTTTGCCTGTGTATAATATGGAAAAATATTTAGACAGAGCTTTAAATTCGGTAGTTAACCAAACTTATAAAAATTTAGAAATTATTCTTGTGGACGACGGCTCGACCGATGCAAGCCCGCAAATGTGCGAGCAATGGGCAGAAAAAGATGCACGAATTAAAGTTGTCCATAAACAAAACAACGGTTTGGGTATGGCACGCAATACCGGGATAGAAAACGCCACAGGGGATTACATTTGTTTTTTCGATACCGATGATTATGTGGAAACAAAGCTTGTAGAAGAATGTGTAAAGCGTTTGGAGGAGCAACCGGCAGATGTTGTTTTGTTCAGCTCTTATAATGTCAGAAAAAACGATAATATTACCCCTGTAAAAATCACTGCAGAGCAACGCTGCTACACCGGCGATGAAATTCGCTCCAAACTTTTGCCCTCGCTATTTGTTTATGGTTTGGGTTACAGCATAAACGTATGGAGCAAAATGTATAATTTGCAGGTTATCAAGCAAAAAAACATTTATTTTAAGTCAGAGAGAGAAATTTACCAAGAAGATGCCTATTTTAATTTGGAATTTTTCTCAAAAGCCAAATCTGCTATTGCAATTGCACAGAATTTGTATTATTATATAGAAAATGGTAATTCGCTGTCCAGAAAATATAAAGAAGACAGATTTGATAAAAGCAACTATTGGCTTGTAAAATCTTTGGAATATGCAAAAAAAGAAAATCTGCCGAATGATGTCTTGGTTTTTATTCAGGCACGTTACCTTGGCACGGTAGTTTTTGCATTAAAGCAAATTGTCGCCTCGGGTTTGCCCCGTAGGCAACGAGCAAAGTTATTAAAACAAGCATACAAAAACGAAACATTACGCAGCACACTAAAAAAAGAGGTGCTTGTGCAAAAAACCAAATTTTTGGCACTGTTTTTTTGGCTGGTTAAATATAGAATTTATTGCTTAGCAAATATGTTGCTGTGGCTTAAAATACGCAAATAACTGCAATTTGGAGAAAAAGTATGACGTTACCCTTTGATGGTAAGATATATATTAAAAAGCGTAAAGCCGCACAGTGGAGTGCGTTGTATATTTTTGCAATGCCGTTTTTGCTTGCTTTCTTTGGCTTTTTAGGTGTGCCCGACTTTATTAAATATACAATAGATATTGCTTGGGTTTTGGCGGCAGCATTTTTAATTGCACAAAAAAGGCTTAACATAAGCCGCAGACTTACACCGTTTGTTATTTTTGTTTTTATTTTCTTTTTATATAATATTATAGTATATTTTTTTAACTTCCAATCAATTTTCTACTATCTTTGGGGGTTTAGGAACAACTTTAGGTTTTTCTTTGCTTTTTTGGCTTTTGCTGTTTTTTTTGACGAGAGCGACATAAAAACCTGCTTAAAATTTATAGATGTTCTTTTTTGGGTTAACGCCGCTGTCTCGTTTGTTCAGTTTTTTGCAATGGGTTATAAACAGGATTTATTGGGCGGAATATTCGGTGTTGAGCGAGGAGCTAACGCATACTCGGCTATTTTCTTTGCATTTGTTGCGGCAAAATCACTTTTGTTGTTTATGAACAAGCAAGAAAAAGCATTGCCGTGCTTTTTAAAATGCAGCTTTACTCTTATTCTTGCGGCATTGGCAGAACTTAAATTTTACTTTATACTTTTTATTTTAGTTCTTATAATTTCGGCAATTTTTACTTCGTTTTCTTGGCGTAAGCTTTTGTTGATTATCGGTTTTGCAATAGTAATTATGTTTTCAAGCTCTATTCTAACCGCTATATTCGGAAGTTCCAACAGCCTGACATTCGAGAGACTTTTTATTCTTGCCACCTCAACCAGTTATGCAAACGGCGAAGATTTGGGCAGGTTTACGGCAATACCGACTATTGCAGAAACAATTCTTACCGATCTTCCGCAGCAATTGTTTGGTATGGGTATGGGCAACTGTGATACGTCCGTATTTCCCATATGCAATACTCCGTTTTATCAGGCAAATTCCCTCTTGAACTACACGTGGTTTTCGAGTGCGTTTTTGTTTTTAGAGACAGGCTATATCGGGCTTGCTTTATACTTATCTTTTTTTATTATCTGTTTGGTTTTTGCAGTAAAAGCAATAAAAGCTAAAACTGCCAACAAGCTTTATTGCCAAATTACCGTAATAATGGCGGTTATTTGCATTTGCCTTATTTTTTATAATTCCTCAATGCGTATGGAGGTAGGCTATATTGCGTTTTTTGCACTGGCATTGCCGCTGATACCAAAAGAGAGAGCACCACGGATTTAATACTCGGCTTGAGAAAACGAGTATTTATCATAAAAATATACTGCGTTAATTTGCAGTATACAAAAAAATTTTCGGAGGTACAAAATGCGAAAGATTCTTGCAGTAGCACTGGCACTATTGATGATAGTATCGATAGTACCCATGACGATTTTCAGTGCAAACGCAGCCGAAGTTGCTTCACTCAGCTTCAGCACAGCGGGCGTCGAAATCATCGAAAACGACGAGTCTACCCTTGCACCCGGCGTAACACTTAATAAGCTTATTGCTTATGACAAAAACCGCCAACGTGTGGAGATGTATGTTACTCGTGCAGACACAACGGTAGAAACAGTAAAGGTTTATGCAAACTACATTAACAACCAAAACGCTGTTTTAGGTATGCAAACCCTTACCGAGCAGGTTGCAGCTATGGAGGCAAACTATCCGGAACCCTTTAGAGTTGTTGCCGGCATCAATGCATCCTACTACAACATAAGCAACGGCAAACCCACCGGTGCATTTGTAATGGAAGGTTCTGACATTACAAACGAAGCCGAGGGCAACAATTATCCGTTCTTTGCAGTTTTAAAAGACGGTACCTATATGATAGGTGCAAAAGGCGAATATTCGTCTTACAAAGGGCAAATTAAAGAAGCTGTAGGCGGCTATATTCACATTGTTAAAAATGGTGCAGTAGTAGCCGGGCTTGAAAAGGCAAAATACCCCCGCCAAACTTTGGGGTTAACAGCCGACGGTCAGCTTATATTAATGACAGCTGACGGCAGCCGTACTCCCGCTACTATTGGTTTAACAGTTGAAGAGCAGGCACAAGTTATGCTCGATATGGGCTGCGTTGAGGCAATCCATCTTGACGGTGGTAACTCGGCAATGCTTGGCACTATCCCCGAAGGGTCGGACGAGTTCGTTCTTACAAACTTCCCTCCCAGCGGTGCCGAGCGTGCAGTTTCTAACACGCTTGTAATCGTTTCCACCGCAATATCCGACGGTACATTTGACCATTCGGTTATTACCGGCGAGTATGACTATTTCCTTCCCAATTCAACTTACGAATTCAGTGCAACAGGCGTTGATGCAGCAGGCGGCCCGGCTGACATCCCCGAATCGGTAACATGGGGTTTGTCTGACAGCAGCTTTGGTGCAGTTGAAGATGGCGTGTTTACTTCTAACGGCACATTGGGCGAAGTAGACATTCAAATGCTAAACGAAGGTAAGGTTGTTGGCACTAAAACAATTTATGTTGTTAACCCCGACGAAATTACTTTCGGGGCAACCGAAAAAACAGTTCCCTACACAAAATCAGCTCCGTTGGTTGTTAGTGCATTATACGGCGAATATGACGTTTATGCAACAGCCGATGCATTTGATTTTACATTAAGCAACGCAGCGGCAGGCAGCTTTAGCGGCTTTAACTTTACCGCAACCGACAACGAAACTATTACACAAACAACAGTTACAGCTACATATAAATACGATGCCGAATTGGCAGCTGCAACCGTAATTGTAAAATTCGGCAAAGGCTCCGAAATCCTTTTCGATTTTGAAGACGGCGATGTCAGCGATTGGCAAGGCCTTGACACTATCAGCGAATGGATTGACGAAGAAAACGCAAAGGTTCCCGGAGATGCCATTCACAAAATTAATACACTTAAACAATATAATAACGACACCCAAATTTTGGGCGGCGAAACATTCTTGAGCAGCAAAGAAAACGGTACGCCTGTTAAAAACGGCGAAAATTCTTTGGGTCTTACTTTCAAAAAAGTATATAACGAAGATGTCGGCGGTTGGAACTACAACTATTTATATTACACCGGCGACCCAATAGTTTTCCGTGACCTTGCAAACGGCAAAACCGCAACTAAGATTGGTATGTGGATGTACTTCCCTCCCGAAGCATACGGTCTTTATGCACGTATTTGCCACACCTACGGTAACGGTGCACCGTCAAGTACAGGTTATGCTTACTATCAATCCGATTACGGTGCAATCTCGAACTTTAAAAATATGCC